>CAIJWY010000163.1 GCA_903824455.1 uncultured Micrococcales bacterium | reverse complement strand
GAGTTTTTCAACTAGGCGTTCGGCTGTTCCATGGCCCGGCACCACGATGAAGATAGTCTGATCCGCCTTCAGTTGATCCTCAAGCCACTGGTCAACCTTGGTTTCAACAATGGTGAAGTTTGGGATGTCCAGCAGGCTCAAATTAATTTCGTCCTCGGCACCAGACGGCAATTGGCTGATGTCAATTTGCGGATGACCCTTGAGGCCGTCTAGGAAAGTCTTGATTGGCAGGAAGCCACCGGCGCTCAAATCGATGGGAGCTTTGGCTCCTTCGGCAGCGGCATCCCAGGCGGCGTGAAGAAACTCTTCGTTGGTTTCAACCAGAGAGGCTGCCCGGGCGGCTGCTTTTTCCGGACCGATTATGGTGACAGCGGCGTCTTTGGGAAGGTAGTTACTGAACGGAACCATTTTGTCGACCAGGACCGGGGCCAGCGATTCCAGTCCCTCCACCGGAATACCCTCGGCGATTTTCGAAAGCATCGTAGATAGGTTTGGGAACTCGTGTTGCATCTCTCGAGCCTTGGCGGCAACCGCCGGCGTGATGATTACCTCGCGAGCGGGAAAAATCTCAAGTTCGGTAACGACTTCTGTTTTCAGCGAACGCTGATCGGAAACCGAGAACGGACGAATCTCTTCGAGTTCGTCGCCGAAGAATTCAAGACGCACCGCATGTTCGGCGGTGGTTGGGAAAATGTCGAGGATGCCTCCCCTGGTGGCAAACTCACCTCGACGAGTCACCATGTCAACTCGCTCATAGGCAAGTTCAACCAACTTGAGGTTGAGTTCTGGAAGCAAATAGTCTTCGCCCATTTTCAATTTGAGAGCTGGGTGTTCACCAAGGCCGTCGACCACTGGTTGCAGCGTGGCGCGAATCGAAGCCAGCACATAAACATTGTGTTCAGCTTTGCTTGATTGAAGTTGGTGAAGTCTCTGCAGCACGCGCACTCGCTTGCCAACGGTTTCAGGGCTGGGGCTCAACCTTTCGTGTGGCAGGGTTTCCCAACTCGGAAATTCGAGTACTTCGCAATCTGGGTCTAATTCGCTCAGCGCCTCGGATAGCTCTTCGGCTTCGCGGCCGGTGGCTGTGACCACCAGTTGCACTGGAACGAGTTTCTTGGCAGCCCTGGCACTTGCAATCAGATTGATCACAAACGGGTTAGCGCCCTGAGGCGAAATAACCCGAAGCTTTTGGTTGGTGATGTTTGATTCCAACTTTGCGGTTGGATACCCGTCTCCAAAGAGTGCAACAAGGCGCACTAATGCCTTGGGTTGCGGGTTCTTCACTTCTCCAGTTTACGAGTGAAAACGTTGCTGGGCTTCGGCTAGTCCTAGGTTGATGATTGCTTCAACGGCGTCGGCGGCAATTTCTAAAGTTGTTGGCAGCTCTTTCTTCTCGGTTGCTGAGAAGTTTTTGAGAACATAATCGGCCGCGTCCATTGATCCCGGTGGACGACCGATGCCAACGCGAACACGGATGTAATCGTTGGTGCCGAGTGCCGAGATGATGTCGCGAAGACCGTTGTGACCGGCGTGGCCACCACTAAATTTGATTCGCACAGCTTCGGCGGCGATGTCTAGCTCGTCGTGAATCACGATGATGTTGGCAGGTTCGATGTCGTAAAACTTAGCCAGATTGGCAACCGGGCCGCCGGAAGTATTCATGTAACTGAGTGGTTTAGCCAGAATCAGCTTCTCTTGGCCG
>CAIJWY010000162.1 GCA_903824455.1 uncultured Micrococcales bacterium | reverse complement strand
GTCTACGGCTATTTTCCTGCCTACAGCGACGGCAATGATTTGGTCATACTGCATCACCCAAGCGAGGGATCAACCGATGGCGGCTCCGGGGCTGAGCCATTCACCGAGCGGCTCAGGTTCACTTTTCCTCGCCAGGCACGCGATCGGCATCTTTGTCTTAGCGACTTCGTGGCGTCCAAGGAATCTGGACAGATCGACGTGGTTCCTTTCCAGCTCGTAACAATGGGCGATCGAATATCGGAAGTCACTTCGGTGCTCTACGCCGAGAATAAGTATCGAGAGTATTTGGAACTTCACGGACTTTCAGTGCAACTGACCGAAGCCCTCGCCGAGTTCTGGCATCAACGCGTTCGATCCGAACTCGGCTTTTCAAGCGAAGATCCGAGTGACGTTGACTCGCTGTTCAAGCTTGATTATCGAGGTGCACGTTACTCGTTTGGTTATCCGGCATGTCCCGAGTTGGATGATCGTGTGAAACTCATTGAGCTTTTGAAGCCGGAAAGTGTTGGCGTGGTGCTTAGCGAAGAGTTGCAGCTGCACCCTGAGCAATCAACCGACGCAATGATTCTGCACCACCCAGAAGCAAAGTATTTCTCGGTTTAGCTGAGCGGCTTCGGGTCGTAGTTTAAAATCTTCCAGTCATCGCCATCATGTTCGATGGTGGTCATCGAAGCATTTCCAAATCGTTCCCCTTCGCGAGGAAATTCTCCATTGCTAATGATGTGGATCAGGCGACGAATTAGGGCGCCGTGGCTTACCGTGAGCACTCGCTGCCCTTCGAATTTCAAAGCCAATAGTTCCAATAATGCATTTGCCCTAACGTCAAGTTGAGCTATCGTTTCGGCCTGATCAACGTTTTGACCGTCTTGATAGAGCGTCTTCCAGTCGTCATAGGATAGGCCCTCGGCTACGCCAAAGGATCGTTCGATTAACTCGGGTAAAACATCAACGTTCTCAAAGCCCAATTTAGACGCCACGATGTTGGCCGTTTCAAGAGCTCGCGATAAAGGAGAACTCACAATCATTTCCCAGGTGCTGCTGCTGAGCACCTCGGCTGCAGTATTTGCTTGTTCCCGGCCGTAATCGTTTAGGGGAATATCACTCACACCTTGGAGCCGCATGTCAACGTTCCAGTCGGTTTGACCGTGTCGAAGAAGACCGATGATGGTCGACATTGAATGCTCCTACTAAAAAGTTATTGGGTGGTTCACCGATTAAGATGAACCACCCGTCAGTGTCCGAAAGGGGACTTGAACCCCTACCCTCTAAAGAGGACTAACACCTCAAGCTAGCGCGTCTGCCATTCCGCCACCCGGACTTACCCATTCAGGTTATCACGAAGACATTGCGGTGGTTCTTCGCTTTGTGGCCCATTCGCACTAGGTTTGGGATATGGCTAAAGATTCGCGAGTTGCACTGCAGCACTTTATCGCAGCGCTTGAGAACCACCTGTCGGCGACAATGCTCAGACGTGGCGCTGAAGATCCAAACGTGGATCGCGCTTACCTACTGCTCCAAGAGGCATTCTTAGATTACGAGGAATCCCTGCAGGATGGCTATGAAGAGCTGCTTCCATTTGAGCTCGCCGAGGATGACGATTGAGCTTAGTTGTAGCCATCATTCTTGGACTCGTTCAAGGAATCACCGAGTTTCTACCGATATCTTCATCTGCGCACGTTCAGATTGCCGAGGCGTTACTGGGCCAAGACCAGTCGAGCGCCCAGCTGACTGCTTTCATTGCCACAATTCAATTGGGAACTGAACTAGCGGTGCTTCTTTATTTCTGGAAAGACATTGTTCGCATCATTGGAGCGTGGGGGAGGTCCGGGTTTTCAAGCAAACCCTCTCAGGATGCAAAATTAGGTTGGATGGTAATACTTGGCTCGATTCCCGTTGTCATCGCCGGTTTGGCGTTCAAGCATGAGATCGAAACCAGCCTCCGAAGTCTCTGGGTGATCGGTTTTACTCTGATTGGTTTCGGCCTGCTACTTGGTTTTGCTGATTTCATAGGAAAGAAGACAAAGCCAATTAGCGAACTGACTACCAGCCACGGCTTGCTCTATGGGCTCGGACAAATGCTGGCGGTAATCCCAGGGGTTTCTAGAAGTGGCGGCACCATCACGGTGGGTCTGATGCTTGGTTATAGCCGAGCCGCGGCCGCCAGGTACAGCTTTCTTTTGGCGATTCCCGCAGTTCTAGCGAGTGGAATTCTCGAATTTGCCACCACCTACAAGTCTTTAGATAGTTCGAACCTGCTGGCAACCGGAGTTGCCACGGTTGTGGCATTTGCTAGTGGCCTCTTCGTCATCAAGTTTTTTCTGAATTACCTTAACAAAGGCTCATTTGTGCCGTTTGTAATTTGGAGAGTATTCGTGGGAAGTGCGCTTCTGATCGCACTGAGCACTGGTCTAATTCGCGGTTAACGCTCTTCGTCTGCGTCGCGCAGAAACTGCTCAACTTCGGCCGCAATTGTTTCGCCTGTCGCGCCATCAATTTCGTCACGCGATTTTTCGAGGCTGGTTACGTATTCAGCCAAATCTTCATCGGATTCGGCAAGTTCATCCACGGCGCGTTCCCATTTGAATGCTTCTTCAGGTAAATCGCCTTGAGCAAACTGGAGCCCGAGCAATTCTTGGATCGAATTGATCAATGCCAAAGTTGACTTTGGAACCGGACCGCTGTGAACGTAGTGAGGAACTGCGGCCCAAAGCGACATAGTAGGCAAGCCTCGCTTTTCAAATTCAGCGCTGAGAATACTTAGTATTCCAACCGGACCTTCGTAAAGTGATTTCTCAGCTGGCACCGACTCGCAGACCGCGTCGTTTGTGCTGGTAGCGGTTATCTGAATCGGTCTGGTGTGTGGAGCATCCGCAAGCATCGCGCCAAGAAAAACAACTGAGTCGACCTCTTCGCCCTCCACGATATCGGCAATTTCTCTGGCGAAATCGACCCAATTTCGAGATGGCTCAACCCCAAGCAGCACTCTAAGGTCGAAAAGTTCCGGTATAGCCGGCCGGTAGACGCTAGCGTTTGGCCAACGCACCACTCGTTTACCGTTTTCGTCAAGGGAAACCTGAGGCCTTGCAAATTGGAAATCGTAGTAGTTTTGCGAATCAACCTCGGAGATTTCAACAGCCTTGATGGCTTCAATCAGAAAGCGAGCGGCGTTACTTGCCGACTCTCCGGCGTCGTTCCAACCTTCGAAAGCAACCACCAGGGTTCTGCCCGCGAAAAGGTTTATTTCACTCATCAATCTCCAAAGTACTTAGAACAATAAATTCTAGGGCAAGGGCAAAGGTAAACTTCACTCATGCTGTTTAACCGCTTGCCTAAAGCCGTGCTCTGGGACATGGATGGCACGCTCATCGACTCTGAGCCACATTGGCTTCGATCTGAGCAGGAACTGGCAAAAGCGCACGATTTTGACTGGACGGAAGAGGATGGGAAAGGAATGGTCGGGCTGAGTCTCACCGAGTCATCCCGAATCTTTCGCGAGAAAACCGGTGCACAGTTATCTGAGGAAGAGATAATCAGCCACTGGACAGCATCGGTATCTGCTGGCTTAGAACGCGACATCATCTGGCGTCCGGGAGCCAAGGAACTTTTGAAGGAACTGAGAAGAAAGGGTGTCAAAACTGCCCTTGTCACAATGTCGCTCAGATCAATGGCCCTTCAAGTGGTCGACGCGATGGGCTTTAAGGCCTTCGATGTTGTGGTCGCGGGTGACGATGTTGTGCATGGGAAACCGCACGCCGAACCATACCTAAAGGCAGCCGCCCTGCTCGGGGAGAATCCAGCCGATTGCGTGGCATTCGAGGATTCGATTTCGGGCATCCTCAGCGCCGAGGCCGCCGGCACCAAGGCTGTGGGAATCCCGAACGTAATGATTATCCCGGCCCGCGAGGGTCGAATACTCTGGGAAACCCTTGAAGGCAAATCCATAAAAGATCTAAGAAAGTTGTTTGCATGACCAAGAGCTACCGTGAACAAGCAACAGGGCCGTTCCAAGTCGGAGATAAGGTTCAGTTATCCGGACCTAAAGGCAGGATCTACACCATCACACTGGTTGAAGGTGGTCTTTTTGGCACTCATCGCGGAGACATTCGCCATGAGGACGTGATTGGACAGCCTGAAGGCTCCGTTATTGCTAATCAGTTCGGTGTCGAATACCTAGCGCTCAGACCATTGCTAACCGATTTCGTTATGTCTATGCCCAGAGGCGCGGCAATTATCTACCCCAAGGATTCAGCGCAAATCATTGTTGAGGGCGACATTTTTCCGGGGGCTAGGGTTATTGAAGCCGGCGTTGGCTCAGGAGCCCTCTCGCTTTATCTGCTGCGTGCAATCGGACCGAGCGGACAGTTGGATAGTTTCGAGCGTCGGGAAGAGTTCGCAGAAATCGCCAAGGCCAACGTAATCACCCACACCGGACGAAACCCGGACAACTGGAACATTCACATCGGTGATCTGCAAGATCTTCTTCCTAAAGTTGTGAAGAGCGGTAACGCTGATCGAGTTGTTTTAGACATGCTGGCACCCTGGGAGTGCATTGAAGAAGTGGCCGATGCCCTCATCCCAGGTGGTCTCGTGCTTGGCTATGTTGCCACGGTCACCCAGCTTTCACGCTTTTTGGAGGGCCTCCGAGCTAGCGGACATTTCGCAGAGCCAAAAGCCTGGGAGAGTATGGTTCGCGGTTGGCATCTTGAAGGCTTAGCAGTGCGGCCAGAGCATCGAATGATTGGCCATACCGGGTTCTTGGTGACCGCCCGCAGAATCGCGCCAAACACTGTGCTACCAAGCTTCAAAACTCGGGCGGCAAAAAATGCTGGAAACGACAACGACATTTCGATTTGGAACCCGGAACATCTCGAGACTCGCAAAGTGAGCGAAAAGAAACTGAGAAAAACCGTTCGGAGCGCCAAAACATCAGCCGAGTCGAAACTCGACCAAGCGAAATAGCGCCGATAAAACAGGTAAAATTGCCAAGACCACTTAGGAAAGTTTTAGATTGAAAAAAATACTCGCTTTGGCGC
>CAIJWY010000161.1 GCA_903824455.1 uncultured Micrococcales bacterium | reverse complement strand
TGACCTTAGCGCCCATGGTCCGATGCCCTACATCGGTGTGAATCGTGTAAGCAAAATCAACCGGTGTGGCTCCGCTAGGAAGACCAACTACCTTGCCCTTAGGTGTGAATACGTAAACATCCTTTGCACCGATTTCAAATCGAAGCGAGTCGAGGAATTCAGCAGGATCCTGAGTTTCTGATTGCCAGTCGGAAAGATGTTTCAGCCAAACCATGTCCTCTTCGCCTGCGACCGATGTGTCACCAGCCTGCTCTTTGTACTTCCAGTGAGCAGCAACACCGTACTCGGCCCGTTGGTGCATCTCGTGAGTTCTAATTTGAATTTCAACCGGGCGACCGTTCGGACCAATCACAGTGGTGTGAAGAGATTGATAAAGGTTGAACTTCGGCATTGCTATGTAATCTTTGAAACGACCGGGAACGGGATTCCAGCGCGAGTGAATTGCGCCCAGCGCTCCGTAGCAATCACGAACGCTGTCGACCAAGATTCGAATCCCAACCAGGTCATAGATGTCATCAAACTCTCGACCTCGAACGACCATCTTTTGATAGATGCTGTAATACTGCTTCGGCCGGCCATCAACTTTGGCCTTGATCTTGTTTTCCTTGAGGTCCTGCTGAATTGAATCGAGCACCCCGTCGATGAATTCGGCACGCTTTGGGGTGCGCTGTTTCACGAGATTTATGATTTCTTCATAGACCTTTGGATACAAAACCGCGAAGGAAAGATCTTCCAACTCATTCTTTATTGCGCTGATCCCTAGCCGGTGAGCCAAAGGTGCATAGATCTCTAAAGTTTCCTGAGCCTTTTTGCGAGCCTTTTCCGGCTCAACAAAACCCCAGGTTCTGGCGTTGTGTAGGCGATCAGCCAATTTGATAACCAAGACTCTGATGTCTTTAGACATGGAAACAATCATTTTGCGAACAGTTTCGGCGTGGGTGTTTTCGCCGAACTTCACTTTGTCGAGCTTGGTAACGCCGTCGACGAGCAAAGCTATCTCATCGCCGAAGTCTTTTTGCAGCGTCGCTAACGAATAGGTTGTGTCTTCTACTGTGTCGTGTAGGAGAGCGGCAGCAATTGTGATTGGGCCGATGCCAAGGTCGGCGAGGATTTTCGCGACGGCAATGGGGTGGGTGATGTAAGGCTCGCCACTCTTGCGCAGCTGACCCTCATGAGCGTGCTCTGCTATTACGTAGGCGCGCTCAATAACGGAAAGGTCGGCGCGCGGATGGTTACTCTTGGTGGCGCGAAGCAATTCGTTTACTTCGGCGCTGTTTGGTCCACCACGACCGAAGAGGCGATCGAAACCGCTGCGAATCGCTTGAATGGAGCCCGTGGCACTGTTGTCAGACAACTAACGCTCACTCTCCTTCTTGGCGAAACTAACTGCGTTTAGCCAGTACCTTTTCGGCGGCGAGCTTGAACTTCGCTTCACCCTCACGTAGATGTGAGTAGAACGGCGACGCGATGAAGATTGTCGAGAATGTTCCAACCAGCATTCCTATGAAGATAGCAAGAGAGATGTCGCGCAGGGTACCTGCGCCGAACACGATGGCTCCGATGAACAAAATGGATGCAACTGGAAGAATGGCAACTACGGTGGTGTTGATCGAACGCACCAATGTCTGGTTGATGGCCAGGTTTACTCGCTCGGCGAAGGTTGCGGTTTCTGAGTGCTCCACCTCCACAGTGTTTTCACGAATCTTGTCGAAGACCACTACCGTGTCATAGAGCGAGTAGCCCAGGATGGTTAGGAACCCAATCACCGCGGCAGGGGTTACTTCGAAACCGAAGGCCCCGTAAATACCGGTTGTAATTACCATGTCGTGAATTAGGGCAATCATTGCGGCTATCGACATCTTCACGGTTCTGAAGTACAGAGCCATCAGGGCCGCAGCCAGAACCAAGAACCAGAGCAGACCAATTAGCGCCTTGCTGGTTACATCGCCACCCCAAGATGCGCTGATGTAACTGGAAGACACGGCTGCCGAATCAACGGAATAGGCGGACGCAAGTTTCTTACGCAAATCTTCCGACTGCGTGTCAACTAACTGAGGTGTTTGTACCCGAACTGAATCGGCACCAACAGTGGAAACAACGATTTCTTTTCCTGGCAGCGCAGACTCGGCTGCTGTTCTGCCAACTTCGATGCCCTTATCGGCCGCTCCGGTGATTGTGAATTCGGAACCGCCCTTGAACTCGATTCCAAAATTAAAACCGTTGTGAAGGGTGAACGGAAGGATCGCCGAGATTACGATCACAATTGCGCTGATAGTAAACCAGACCTTACGACGGCCAACAAAGTTGATTGAACGATCGCCCGTGTAAAGGGCGTCACCTAAGTCTCTAAATCTTGACATTATTTGTCTCCACCATCGTTAGATGCAGCTTTGCGCTCGGCAATGGTCTGACGCTTCTGCGATTCGGCAGCCGACTTTCGGTTGCGAGCAACCGACTGATCAACGCTTCTGAAGGAGAATCGACCCTTGTACTTATCGCCACTTAGCGCCTCAACTTGAAAACCAGACCATGGGTGGCCAGAAGAGAAGAATTTTAGTCTTGCCAGCAGCGTAAGCAACGGCACCGTGAACAACACAACAACTGCAAGGTCGATGAGTGTGGTGAGGCCTAGAGTGAACGCGAAACCACGAACGTTACCAACAGTTAGGAAGTAAAGCGTTCCGGCCGCTAGAAGGCTAACTACGTCGGATACCAAAATGGTTCTCCAAGCCCGCTTCCATCCTGTTTCGACTGCCACTGCTAGTGGACGACCGTCGCGAAGTTCGTCTCGAACTCGCTCAAAGTAAACGATGAATGAGTCGGCTGTGATACCAATGGCCACGATCAGACCAGCCACACCCGAAAGAGAAAGACGGTAATCCATTCGCCAGGAAAGCAAAGTAATAGCCAAATAGGTTAGCCCGGCCGCAACTACTAGCGATCCAATGGTCACCGACGCCAAAGCGCGATATTGGAACAGCGAGTAAATCAGCACCAGCAGCATTCCGATAACTCCAGCGATCAGTCCACTCTGGAGTTGCTGGGTACCAAGAGTTGCCGAAATGTTTTCCTGACTCTCTACCTGGAAACCGATTGGGAGTGAACCGTATTTAAGTTGGTTGGCTAAGGCGTCTGCCGTGTCCTGCGTGAAGTTTCCAGTGATTTGAGCTGTTCCAGTGGTGATTACCGCTTGAATGGCTGGCGCGGTAACAATGTAGCCGTCAATGGTCACTGCAAACTGGTTGCGAGGTGAACTGAGTGGGAAAAGACGTTCGGTGACTTTACCAAACTTGGATCCGCCAGCGTCGCTGAAAGTTAGGTCAACAGCATAGGCTCCGGTCGAGGCTCCGTTGCTGGTGGTAACCGGATTTGATAGGGCCTTGCTGATGTCGGTGCCGTCTAGTTCTACCGGGCCCAAGATGAATTTGGTGGTTCTTTCGCGATCGCAGGTGACTATTGGTTTGGCTGGATCATCGACTTGACCAGGAGCGCGGAATGAATTGGCGCAATCGAGTGCTTCGTACTCGGCCTGCAGTTCGGCAGTGACCCAGTTCAGGTCGCTGTTGTCTGTTGGCTTACCGGTTGAAGTGGCAATTGGAGTGGATGAAGGAAGAGTTGGGGTTGGCTTCGGATTATCTTTGGTTGGGGCTGGCGTGACTAAAGCGGTTGCACCAACACCAGTTACCAAAACTGGACGAAATTCTAGTTTTGCGCTGGCCTTGATAAGTTCCAACGTTGACTCGGAAGGCTTGCCAGGAATGCTGACAACAATTGCCGCTTCCTTGCCGTCTCCCTGGGTAACAATTTGCGCTTCAGAGACACCGGTTGAGTCGATGCGCTGACGAATAATGTCAACGGCTTGCTTCAACTGCTCGGTCGAAGCGCTCTTTCCGCCGTCAATGTTTGG
Source organism: uncultured Micrococcales bacterium (assembly GCA_903824455.1). Lineage (GTDB taxonomy): Bacteria > Actinomycetota > Actinomycetes > Actinomycetales > Microbacteriaceae > Rhodoluna. The sequence goes on along the minus strand of CAIJWY010000161.1, from coordinate 1,744 downwards.
TTTCAAAATAACCTGGGTTCCACCCTGAAGATCCAAAGCCAACTCGGGAACAAAGGTTGAACCCGGCACATTCGTTAGCTTTGCTCCGGTAATCAGGGCGGCGAACGCGATAAAGATTACGAGAAGCAACGCAAGACGATTGCGAGACTTTTTACTTGAACTGGAATCCGACATAGGTGTTACTTCTTAGCTACAGGCTTCTTTACTGCAGGCTTCTTCACAGCGGTTGCCTTTGGTGCCGCCTTGGCAGCCACAGACTTCTTCTCAGGAGCGTTTTCAACTACCCGAACAACAGCTCCCTTGGCTACTTCCAAGGTGCTCGATGCACTGGCAACGATAACGCGATCGTCTGAGACGCTAACGACCTGGCCGTAGATGCCGCTGGTCAACATGACCTTCGCACCAGGAAGAACTTTGGTTGCCATCTCGGCAGCCTGAGCCTTACGCTTGCGACCACTGAAGACCATGAATACGACCATTCCGCCGATGAGAATGATTGGGAAGAGTTGATCTAAACCTGGCATAAGAAAGCAGTCCTTTTATATTCGTGGATGAAGCGCTACCTACAAATTATAGGTCAAGGGTGGTCTGTGAACCGCCCGAATAAGGATGTTTACCCATATGGGTATAAGCGGCCGCCGTTGCTTCGCGACCTCTAGGTGTCCTTACAATCAGGCCGGTTCTGAGTAAATATGGCTCGACCACAGACTCGATGGTATCTGGCTCTTCACCTAGGGCTACAGCCAAAGTTGAAAGGCCCACCGATTTATTGGCGTATCGACCGGTGAGTAGCTCGAGCAGCTGCTTATCAATTCGATCCAAACCAAGCTCGTCTACTTCGTAAAGCGCTAGAGCCTGTTTGGCAACATCAACATCGATCACCGAATGTTTGTTCACTAGAGCGAAATCGCGAACTCGACGAAGCAAGCGATTGGCGATTCTAGGTGTGCCCCTCGATCGGCTGGCAATTTCGGAAAGAGCCGCTTCATCGTGTTGCACTTTTAGGTGCACCGCGCTTCTTCTAATCACCTCTTCGAGTTGTGACGCGTCGTAGAACTCGAGGTGACCGGTGAAACCAAACCGGTCACGCAGTGGTGTTGGTAACATTCCGGAACGAGTGGTTGCTCCGATGAGAGTAAAAGGTGCTAACTCCAACGGAATTGAGTTTGCCCCAACTCCCTTTCCTACCATCACATCCACTCGGTAGTCCTCCATGGCTAGGTAGAGCATTTCTTCAGCGGAGCGAGACATGCGGTGAATCTCATCGATGAAAAGTATTTCGCCTGGAACCAGAGAGCTCAGGATTGAGGCAAGATCTCCAGCGTGCTGAATCGTAGGTCCGGAGGTTAGTCGAATCGGGTGCCCAGTTTCATTAGACACAATTAGTGCCAAAGTGGTTTTGCCCAGTCCAGGAGGTCCTACCAGCAAAATGTGGTCAGCGTTCGTTCCCCGAAGTTTTGCCGATTCCAAAACCAGCTCCAACTGCTTTCGAACCTTTTTTTGACCAACGAAGGCATCGAGACTGGATGGGCGAACGGCGGCTTCGAAAGCCAATTCAGTTTCATCTGGCTCAGGTGCAAGGAGGTCTTCCATTAGCCTTTGCCGATCTTCTGCAGGGCGATTCGTAGGAGCGCCTCTTTGGTAGCGTCTTTAGTATCTTTCTTAGCAGACGCAACCGCTTGCTCGGCAACCTTTTGCTGGTAACCCAAGCCGGTTAGAGCGCTAACCACATCGGTATCGGTAG
>CAIJWY010000160.1 GCA_903824455.1 uncultured Micrococcales bacterium | reverse complement strand
TACTCATCGGCTAAGTCTGCTCTAGTTGGAATGGCTCGTTCGGTTACTCGCGAGCTGGGAGCACGTGGCATCACGGCAAACGTCGTGGCTCCTGGTTTCATCGATACCGACATGACTGCCGAACTTCCTGAAGAGCAGCAAGCAGAATACAAAAGGCGCATTCCCGCCGGTAGATTCGCAGCTCCTTCAGAAGTTGCTAAAGCCGTCGCTTGGTTGGCCAGCGACGACGCGGCTTACATTTCCGGAGCGGTCATTCCGGTCGACGGCGGACTCGGAATGGGTCACTAGAGCCAAAGATTTCTAACTAATCGTGGGAAAATGTTTACAACTATAAAGAACGGAACCGAATGTCCTTACTAGAAGGTAAGAAGCTACTAATCACCGGCGTACTAACCGAAGCATCGATTGCTTTCACAGTGGCCAGGCTAGCTCAAGAACAGGGAGCTGAGATTGTTCTTTCTTCCTTTGGGCGCATGCTTCCGATTACCAAGAAGATCGCGGAGCGACTGCCAAAACCTGCGCCGGTTATCGAACTTGACGCCACCAACTCAGACGACCTGATTGCACTAGAGGCTCGCGTTATAGAGCACCTGCCGCATCTCGATGGAATTGTGCACGCTATCGCCTTTGCTCCTCAGAGCGCATTGGGTGGAAACTTCTTAGAAACCGAATGGGAAGACGTGTCTACCGCAGTTCAGGTTTCGGCTTACTCTCTGAAATCAATCACAGTTGCTGCCAAGCCTCTGCTAACTCGAGGTTCATCCGTGGTCGGCCTAACCTTTGACGCCACCGTTTCCTGGCCGGTATACGACTGGATGGGTGTGGCAAAGGCGGCCTTCGAGTCGGTAAGTCGATACCTTGCTCGTTATCTTGGAAAAGACGGAATCCGGGTAAACCTAATCTCAGCAGGTCCTTTGAGAACAACCGCTGCCAAGGGCATCCCTGGTTTTGCCACCATGGAAGAGCTATGGGAAAATCGCGCACCACTCGGTTGGGATCTAACCGACACCGAGGCAGCAGCGCGTGGCATCATTGCTTTGCTCTCAGACTGGTTTCCAGCTACGACTGGCGAGCTAATCCACGTTGACGGTGGGCTTCACTCAACCGGAGCCTAATAGGAATCGCTACCCAAGTTTTAGGTGGGGGATTACCAGGCGCAAATCTGGTTCATCAATCACTACGTCAGCTTTTTCACGAACAATCGGTTTGGCGTTGAATGCGAAAGATAAACCGGCAACATCGAACATGTCTAAATCATTAGCGCCATCGCCAATGGCGGCAGCCCACTGTTCGCTTTCACCGAAGTCTTTTGCCCACTCGAGCAGAGCCTCGGCCTTAGCCTTTCGGTCGATAATCTTGCCGATTACACGTCCGGTTAGTTTTCCGTCGATAATTTCTAGCTCGTTGGCTCGAAAATAGTCTAGGTTCAGCTGTTTCGCTAATGGTTCTAGTATTTGGTTGAAGCCGCCCGAAACTGCCCCAATACGCCCTCCAGCGGCGTGTACGGCTGAAATGAGCTCTTTGGCGCCCACACTTAGACGAATCGCTTCCAAAGCCCGCACCATCACCGATTCATTAAGCCCAGCGAGTGTTGCCACACGTGCTCTCAGTGACTCTTCAAAATCAAGATCCCCGCGCATGGCGGCTTCGGT
>CAIJWY010000159.1 GCA_903824455.1 uncultured Micrococcales bacterium | reverse complement strand
CGGTCGGTGTTGGTTTCAAGATAGTCCCAGAGCTTTTTGCCGCTGGCTTGGATCCCCTTGGCGAAGGCTCTTAGGTCGTTGCGATTCGGGGTGGCCTTCCAGCCTTCTTTAACGCTGAATCGGGCGTCTTCCTTAACGTTCTTGCCAACCTGGCTCGGATAGATCTCATTGAAGTTGTGACCGTTTTCGTAAAGGTGTTGGGTGATGTCTAGGAAGTTGTCGGCGAGGAATTCGTCGTCGAGTGATTCGAGCACCAAATAGAGGCCGCGATCTGGTTTGGGAATGTTTTTGCTCAGGGTTAGGTGAGCGTAGCCGGTTTTCGATGCCGGAACGCCGTTGGCTCGGTAAGCCTCATAGGCGAAGGTTTCGTGAAGCTTCGAAGAGTCCTGGTTCATGGCATTGAGCGTGATGCTCTTCTTGCCGAGCAGGGTCTGGGTCTTGTTACCTTTGCCGAAATTGAACTTCACCTTGAACGAGGTGTAGGCGTAGGTGCTGGTGATCGCTTGGCGGGAGGTGGTTCCCTTGATCTTGATGCCAACGTTCATAACCGGCGACGATTTATCGCCGACAATGATTTGAAAAGTGGCCGGCACGTAGTCGTCGCGGGTTTTGTTTTCCAACACCTTCTTCGACTTGTTAGGAATGTCGAGTTCGATTTCGGTAATGACGAGCGGGTTGAAAACCTCGTTGAGGTTGGTGAGCACGGCTGGGTCAACGGTTTCGGTTGGCGTAGGTGTTGGGGTTGGCGAGCTGGCGGTTGGGCTGGTTGGGGCAAAGAATGCGGCCACGGCCAAGATGATCGCCAAAACGGTTGAACCGGCGATAACCTTCAGGTCGCGATTAGCCATTGGCTGCTTTGCAAGTGGTAACCAAACCCATGGAGTCAAACTTACAGTTGCGCTTCAAGGCTTCGTCGATTCGTTTGATCTGCTTGGGAACCCAGTTGATGGTTCGATCGGCTTCGGCTTTTTGGTAGGCGCCGAGGTGCTTCTCAATCAGGAGCTTGGTGCCGGTCATCTTGGCTGAAAGGTCTTCAATTTTTGCCCACTCGTTGACCTTCTGCAGGTATTGGAAGTAGAGGGTGGCGCAGGGAGCGTGTTTTAGGCATTTCTGGAACATCATGCCGCGCAAGATCTGGTAATTCTCCATCTTCGACATGTCGCGAAGCCCGGCCGTGTAAGCAAAAATGTAGCTGCCAGGATACGCCGTCCACGGTTTGTCGACGGTGATGAAGAAGTCGTCATGAGTTTTCACCGGCAACGTGTAACCGGGGTAACGAACCCTGGCGCTGGGGTCGTTGAAGAGGTTCTCGCCGAAAGACTGGTCGGTACCCCACGGAACGAAAGTGAACTTACCGAAAATGTTCGATCGGAACGTTACGTTGTTGCGAAGCGGGCCGGAATAGGTGTCCCAGTTGCCGGTGAAGTTATCGACCGCCCAAAGCATCACCAGGCGCTCGCGGTCTACCACCGGCTCGAGTGCGGTCCAGAACTTGGTGCCGCTGAGGCTGGCAGCTTTAGCCAGCTCGCGCAGGTCATCTCGATTTGGCGTTGCCTTCCAACCCTGCTTGACCTTGAAATAGGTATTCACCTCAACATCGCCACCAACTTTGGCTTGGTCGAAGTCGACTAACTCGCGGTTGTTTTCGTAAACGTGCTGGGTCACGTCATCGAAGTGATCGGCGAAAAACTCTTTGTCCTCTGATTCGAGCACCAGGTAGAGCCCGCGCTTAGGCTGCTCCGGCAAAGTTTTGCCCTGAAAGGTGATGGTGGTGTAGCCGGTTCTTGGTGCCGGAACGTCCATGGCTCGGTAAGCCATATAGGAGTAGGTTTCGTGGAGGCGCGAATTGTCTTGAACGAAAGCGTTGAAGGTGAGGGAGCGTTTACCGAACAGAGTCTGGGTTTCGTAACCGGGCGCCCAGTCGAACTTGACCTTGAAGGAAGGCCGGTAATAGGTGTTGTTGAGGCGCGAGTGGGTGGTGGTTCCCTTGATTCGAATGCCCACGTTGATCTGGGTGGTGGTAGTGCCGTCGTAGGTCATTGAAAACTTGGCACCGACGTATTTCTCGTTATCGTAACTATCCAGCTTGGAGATGCTTTTTTTGGGCAGTTCGATGAATGTCTGCGACACCTTGCTGGGGTCGAAGATTCTCGAAAGTTCGTCGATTGGCGGCGCTGTTTCCGCGGTTGGGGTCGGTTTGGCAGTCTCTGCGCTTAGCCCGCTGAAGACTTTTGGGAAAAAAACGGCTGTGACAAATAGGGCGAGGGTGATGGTCACTGAGAGCAGTGACAGCACCAGAGGTAACCTTTTGTTAACCATAGGTTTAGACTTGCTTCATGCT
>CAIJWY010000158.1 GCA_903824455.1 uncultured Micrococcales bacterium | reverse complement strand
CTACAAGGGAATGTTGAAGATCAACCTCGGACGCTTCTTCAAATACACCGGCAGCTACCTACTGGTTCTCACCGCTGGCATTCTCGAATACGCGATTGGCGAGTTCACCGAAATTGGTGTGTTACCAGAAACTGCCACCGCTTTCGACCTCGGCTTCATAACCCCGGTCGACTCCCCGATCGAAATCTTCCTGAGCACCACGATTGCCTACAACGGCGCCCCTTCGATGATTCAAGCAGCCGCCTGGTTCTCGTTCCTAGTAATCACCCTGACCCTTTATCTGCGCCAATACCGCCTTCCTTGGGCTGGAAAGAAGTAAAAGCGTAGACTTAGCCAGTGATGGCTAAAACAAGGGTGTGGCTCTCTAGGGCCATTTCGGTTCTAGTTGCTTTGAGCACGATCTCGCTTGGCGCCTCTCCTGCCAGCGCCGCAGCTCTGGCCCAAGCTGACATCTTCAGCACAACAGCCATCAACGCCATCGAGCTTCAAATTCCCGATGCCAGCGCAACCTCACTGAACAATCAGAACACCGCCAAGAACTATGTGGCTGCCACATTCAAGTTCAGCGCTAACGGTCAATCGATTGGCCCCATCAATGTGGGTATCCGCATGAAGGGTAGTACGTCGTTATCTACTCTGGATAGAACGCCTTCGTTCAAAATTGCCTTCAACTGGAAACTGCTCAAGGGAAACAGGTTCCTGGGACTCAAGAATCTAACCCTCAACGCCATGACCCAAGACGAATCGAAACTCCACGAGTTTGGTTCCTACAAACTGTTCAACCTGATGGGTGTTCCGGCGCCGAGAACAGGCTGGACCGACCTCAAGATCAACGGAACCGCCAAAGGACTGTATCTTTCGGTTGAGTCGGTAGATGACATCTTTTTAGGCACTAAGTACAAAGACGTCACCCAGCACCTCTACGAAGGAATTGCCCTAAACGACCTCAAGCCCGGCTATAACGATGGCACCAAGGAAACCGGACGATACCTGGTGAAAGAGGGTTGGGCCGACACCCCAAACAAGAATGATCTTGGCAAGCTAATCGCCGCGGCCAACTATTCGTCTGGCGCTAATTGGTATGCCAAACTCGCCACGATTACCGACCGAGCCGAGCTGCTCAGAATGTTTGCAGTAGAAAACTTTATCGGCCACTGGGATGGCTATACCGGGCCGCTCCAGAACAACCACTTTTTCCGCAGCAACATTCTTGGCAAGTTCACAATCATCCCCTGGGGCGCCGACCAAACCTTTGGCGAGAACCGCCAGACACGGGTTCTTCTCGACGACTACTTCATTCCACTGGACAAGCCAACCGCAGGATTCCCATGGGTTCAACAGTCTTTCAAAAAAGACACCATGCCTCGAGGAATGCTCTTCGTGAAATGTCTGGCCTATTCGGTTTGCAAAAAGGATTACCTGATTCAACTAAAAGCCGTGTCGGCCAAGGTAACCAGCTCCAAATTTGTTACCGCCATGAAGTCGGCATCAACCGTGATCAGTTCTCGCACATCACAGCCAATGAAGGACGAACAGGTTCGCGTTCAAAAGTGGATCGGCAAGCAGCAAACCCGAGTTACCTCGGTTCTCAAGGCAAACGGTATTCGCTAACGTTTAGCCCTTCGTAGCACCAGCGGTTAGACCCGAGGTGATGAACTTCTGCAGGAACAGGAAGAGGATCACGGTTGGCAGGGCCGCCAAGATTGCTCCAGCGGTGAACATCGACCAGTCTTTCGAGTAAGGGTCGTTGATCAGGCTCTGAAGCCCGGTGGCAAGGGTGAGCTTCTCAGGATCGCTAAGCAAGATCGAAGCCAAAACGTAGTCGCTGGTAACACCGATGTAGCTAAGCAGCATCTGCACCGCTAGAACCGGAGCGACCAGGCGCAAAGTGATGGTGAAGAAGATTCGAGCGTGGCTGGCGCCATCGATCTTGGCTGCTTCGTCAATCTCCTTGGGAACGGTGTTAAAGAATCCGTACATGAGGTAGGTTCCACCACCGAGCGCTCCACCCATGTAAACCATGACTAGACCTAGTTGGCTGTTTAGACCAAGCTGCGGGAACACTTCACCGATATCGCTCATCAGCGAGAAGATTGCCACCAAACCGAGGATCGACGGGAACATCTGCATCAAAATTAGCGACATCAAGCCACCGCGACGACCCTTAAAGCGAAGTCTCGAGAACGAATAGGCAGCCAAAGCGGATAGGAACACCGAGCCAATCGAGGTGAGAACACCGATGATAACCGTGTTGATGTACCACGCGGTGAATGGTCGGCTACCGTCTTCATTGGCAAGAAGCGCATCGTAGTTATCCCAAGAGATTGCGGCAAAAAGTGTGGTGGTGTCGTTGATGTCGTTATTTGGATACAGCGAAGTTGACAGGATGTAAAGAATTGGGAAGATGGTGTAAACCACAATTACCAATCCAAGCAGGTGTCGCCAGCCGGTGGTAAGCAACCACTTTAGCGGCCCGCGGCGACGAGTCTTGTACTTGAACTTAGACATATCTAGAGGTGCGATATCGGTCATTAGTTGATGTCCTCCAAAGTTCTAGTGCGACGGAAGCTGATAAGTGACAGGGTTCCAATCACGATAAAGATCAAGATTGAGAACGCGCTCGCCAAACCGTAGTTCTGGCCGGTTCCCGAGAACGCGATCTTGTAAACGAAGGTAATCAGAATATCGGTACCACCAACGTCGTAGTCGGTTACTCCAGAGTCGTTCGGCCCACCCTTGGTGAGCAGGTAGATAATGGTGAAGTTGTTGAAGTTGAAGGCAAATGATGCAATCAGTAGCGGTGCAATTGAAACCAAGAGCAACGGCATCTTAATCAAACGGAAGCTCTGCCAAGGGCTGGCTCCATCGATACGCGCCGCCTCGGTTAGCTCGGCAGGGATTGACTGCAATGCTCCGGTCACGATCAGGAACATGTATGGGAAACCTAACCAGAGGTTTACCAAAAGCACGGCCCAACGAGCAGGGCCTTCTTCGAGTAGCCAAGGGATATTGTTATCCCCGTCGGCCGGTTGCCCAAGCAATACGGTGTTCACGAAACCGTGTTCCTTGTTCAGCAGACCTACCCAAACGTATGCCGAAAGGAACGCTGGGAATGCGTAAGGCAAGATCATGATCGAACGATAGAAACGCTTGCCCTTGAGCTTCTCGTGGTTGAAGAGGAACGCAATTGCCATACCCATCAGGAAGGTGCTTCCAACGGTGGCGAAGGCAAAGATAAAGGTCCAGCTGATTACCTTCATCAACGGCGCACGTAGCTGCTCATCGGTGAAGATGGTTTCGAAGTTCTTTAGACCCACTTCAACTCGCCAACCGGCGTCTAGGTGAGCGTTCTTGATCTTTCCATCAACGTGGTAATAACCGTTCTCGGCAGGCTTGAACACGTCACCGGCCATGAACTTACCGTTTTCATCGTCTTCCAGGGCGGTGAAGAACTTGGTCTTCTCATCGAATGAGAGTGTGGCTTGAATCTCCGACGCAGTTGCCAAGTCTCCGGTCTGGATACCGAGGTTTGGGTTAGCAGGGTCTATCACCACGCGAAGCGAATAATACTTGCGCAGTTGAAACTTAGTTAGGTCTGAAACCTTCGCCGGAGTGAAGCCAACCGCGGTGGCCGCAGCGTGGGCGCAAGTTGTGGTGTCTTCTGCATAAGGGTCGGCACAACCCTCAGCGAGAGTGTAATTACCCTCTGGGATTTCAACCTTTTGCTGTCCGTCTTTTCCCAGGTAAACCTTGTTGTCAAGGTTGCTGGTTAGGAGAAGTGCCGGTTTACCGTCTTTACTATCGGTTCCCGCCACAACCACAAAGTCTTCTCCGCCATCAACCACGCGGTAAGCGGCATTCTTGATGGTTTGGATGGCTAGGTTCTGATCGCCGTTGTGAGCCGAGCCATAGTTGGTAAAAGCGGTGTAACCGCTGAAAAGGAGCACGTAGACCTGGAAAATGATTAGGAAGAACACGCCTGGAGCTAGGTATTTCGCCGGTAGGCCGCCTCGGCGCAGATAAATCCAGTTGATAATTAGAGCCACGATTACTGCCACAATCGCCTCAGTAATGCGTTCCTGAGCAACCATGACCATGATCATGAAGAAGACCACGGCATCGACAATGCCAAGGGTCGCAATCTTCCAGATAACTCCAGCGACACTAACCGGATAAACCGGCTTTACCTTCTTGGGTTTGGTCATCTTGACTTCTTTACTAGCAGCCACTTCTGCCTTTCAATAAAAACTACTGATAGCCATCGAGCGCTACCGCTGGTAGCGCTCGATGGATTACCAAACTTACTTAGTTGAGTTTGTTGATGGCAGCCTGCAGGGCCTTGGTCATGGTGTCCCATGCCTTGTCAGGCTTAGCTTCTTTGCCCTGAATGATTCGGGTCTGAGCCTTACCCCAGATAACCCAAGCAGCATCCATAGCTGGGCTGTTAGGCATTGGCACGGTGTTAGCAGCGTCGGCGAAGCCCTTGATTACCGGGTTGTCCTTAGCGCGAGCAAGAGCCGCCTTGTTGGCTGGTGTCTTGTTGAAGTTGTCGTACAAGCTGTACTGAGTTGCTTCAGAAGACATGTATCGCATCAGCAAGGTAGCTCCGGCAACGTTAGTTGTGTTGTTAGGGCCAGAGGCAACCATTAGGTAGCCACGGATGCCAAGGAACTGCTTAGGAGTAATTCCGGTTGGGCCCTTAGGGAACGAGTCAATCGAGTAGGTCGAGTTGATTACGAGACCCTTCTTACAGCCAGAGGCGCCGGATTCGATTGCGTTGATGTTCCAAGCGCCAGTTACCCAGTACTTGATCTTGCCGTTTAGGAAGTTGCAGAGAATTTTGGCATCGGCAGGTTTGCCGAAGAATGCGGTTCCCTTGGTCTTCAACCACTTGGCGAAGTTTGCACCCTTGGTGCCACCCATGCCCACGGTTTCAGTCCAGTCGCCGCCACTATCCATTGTGAATACCGGTGCATCGAACATGGTCTGGAATGGGTAGAAGTGGTAAGGGTCGGAAGTGGTGGCCGAGTAGTTGATGCCAATCTCGCCATTCTTCACCTGGTTAATGCTGGTGACCTTGGTCTTGGCAACCTTCACGTTACGAAGGAACGCGATGTTCTCGGTCCATCCAGGAACACCGTAGTAATGACCGTTGTACTTCATGGCTTGAAGAGCGCCGTTGATGAAGTCGTCCTTGAAGTTTGCAGGAAGCTGGGCGTCGATTGGAAGCAGAACGTTTGCCTTCACTAGGTTTCCTACCCAGTCGTGAGCCGCACCAGCAAGAATGTCTGGGCCCTGACCCTTGGGTACTGCCACTTTGAGTGCGTCACGAACAGTGGAGAAGTCTTTCTGCACTAGGGCGACAGTGTAATCCGCGTTTGCGGTGTCCCACGCCTGAACGCGGGTTTTGATGGTGTCGATAGTTCCCTTATCGGCCCAAACCACCAAGTTCTGAACAGCGGATGCCGGGCTAGCGACAGTTAGCGTTGTGGTGAGTAGTGCTGCTGAAGCGATTACTGCAGCAATCTTTCCTAGTTTCATTTTGTTCCTTCGCACATAGGTTGATGATGCTAATTACTATCTTCTACCCGAACCCCTGGCAAAAATTACGTTAACTTCTGGTAAAGGGTAACGGATTGATTACTTTTACTTGTGTATAACTAAGGTGCTGTTGGCTGCAACGGTAACCGATTTGGTGTTCTTGTAGGTTGCCAAGGTTGCGGTGCCTGCTTTGTCACCCAAGACTGTTGCAATCCAGTTACCCGAAGCAGGAAGGTTTACCTTCTTTGCCGAGGCGTTAGGGTTGCTGATTACCACGATCGAAGACCAGCTGTCTCCGGCGGCCTTACCGTTGATCGAGTAAGCGAGAACGTCACTCGGAGCGCTGAGGAACTTCAGATTGGCGTTGATTGCCGCTGGAGTGCTCATGCGGAAAGCCTTGTGAGCCTTTCGAAGCGCGATCAGTCCCTTGTAGTAGGCAACTGTGGTTGCTTCAGTGGCGCGTTCTCCCCACTTTAGGTTGTTCACCGCATCCGAGAGGTTGTAGCTGTTAGGCTCGCCCTCTTTGCTACGCAAGAACTCTTGTCCAGCCTGGATGAATGGGGTTCCCTGAGCCAAGAACAATAGCGACGCGATCTGGCGCGATTGCTTGGCAACCGCAGCACGCGAGGTTCCGTTGTTCACAGCCCAAAGCTTGTCGAACAAAGTCATGTTGTCGTGGGCTTCGGCGTAGTTGACCGATTGACCTGCGTCCAAAGTGAACCAAGGCACGGTTAGGGTGGTGCTGGTGTTACCAGTGGTGCCAGCTTTCACCGCGTTTAGGGTTCCGCCAGGGTTACCGTTGACGAAGCCACCGTCGGAGGTTCCATCTGGACTTCCCTTCACAGCGTTTCGAATGCCGTCGTTGAAGGCACCAATACCAGGCATGTTCACGAGTTGACCCTGGATTCCCTGAGGAACACCAATCGCAGGACCCATGCTCCAGCCTTCACCAAGGATGGTTGCCTTTGGTTCAACCGAAGAGACCCCTAGGCGAACCGCGTTCAAAGTGGTTACGTCCCAAAGACCCATCTGGTCGATGCGGAAGCCATCGAGCTTGTATTCGCTGGTCCAGTACTTCATTGAGTCAACAATGAACTTGCGAACCATTGGGCGCTCGGTGGCAACATCGTTTCCACAACCAGAACCATTGGTAAGGTTTCCAGCACCATCGCGGCGGAACCAGTAACCAGGAACAATCAACTGCTGACTGAATTCGGTGGCCGAGGCTACGTGGCCGTAAACCACGTCCATGGTGACTCGAAGACCGTTCTTGTGCATCGCCTGAATGGCTGTTTTTAGTTCGGAAATTCGCTTTACCGGATCGGTTGGGTCGGAAGAGTACTGACCCTCAGGTGCGTTGAAGTTCTTAGGGTCATATCCCCAGTTGAAACTTGGGTTATCTTCTAGACCACCGGAAGCGTAGTCGTAGAAAGGCAGGAGCTGAACGTGGGTAACGCCCAGATCCTTGATGGCGCTAAGACCGGTAGGAGAGGTAACTTTACCCACCTTGATCTTGGTTCCAAGCTCGGCTAACCCTAGGAACTTTCCTCGGTTGGCCGCGGTAACACCGCTCGAAGGGTCTTTGGTTGCATCGCGAACGTGAAGTTCATACATCACGGCATCGGTCAACTTCCCACTGAAGGCAGGCTTCGCCTGGGTAGCCCAACCGGTGGGGTTGGTCTGAGCGAGGTCGATTACTACGCCACGGTTACCGTTGATGGTTACCGAACGGGCATAAGGGTCAACCGCTTCTTCGGTGTTTGCACCAACAGTTACCCGGTAGTTGTAAACCAGACCGTGCTTATCACCGTTTACCGAGGCAATCCAAGTTCCTTTGACATCTGAGGTCATCGGAATCACTGTTGCGTCGGCAGCAAGTTGAGAAGCTGAAGTGTAGGTAACCAGGTTCACCGCAGAAGCGGTTGGGGCCCAAACGCGGAAGTCGGTCTTGGCTACGCTGTAGGTAGAGCCAAGGTCGGTGCCGGTGTAGGTGTAATTGTCATTGAACGCTGTGCTTGTGAATACGCCGCCAGGAATTACGTTTCGGCTTCCAAAAGTTCTGGTCGGATCAGCATCGGTGTGGGTAATGGTGAGTGGCGCGCCAAGAGGGATGTCGGCGTCGGTTGTGATCAGCCACTGTTTATTGCTTGAGGATGCTCCCCCGCTCAAATCAAAAATCTTGGTGGCACTGAGTATGTTAGGAGCTCCAGCACCGGTCAGAGTGAAGCCAAGGCCGGCGGTTCCATTTGCCTTGCTGAGAGTTACTTTGATGGTGCGAAGGGTTTCAATGCTTGCACCCCACATCTCGGGTGGAATGGTGAAAGTTGAGTCGCGGTAGATGTAGCCATCGCCCTGCTTGATCCAAATTTCGGCGCTCTTGTTTTCGTCGAGCTTGACCACGCGGTCTAGGTCAACGTCTTTGGTCCAGCCAGATTTCAAACGAGGAATCATTCCAAGTTCGGTCACGCCGGCGCTAATTGGCACATAGGTGTCAATCAGGGCAAAACCGTTGCTGTCGAGGGTGCTAGAGCTAAAGCCAGTAATTGGGTTCTCGGCCAGACCCACGCCTTTGAAAGCCCAGAGCCATAGGCCCCAGTCGCTGTAGTTGGTAGGTGCGTTGCGCTTGTAGTGAACCACCAGGTGGGCACACGGTGCCGTTACACAAGTTCCGGCGGCCTGAGCCGGCGGGGTAACTGTGACCATCGAAAAAAGGATGCCGATTGCTGCGGTAAGAGCAACTAATTTGCTCCGCAAGGTGAGACTTCGCACAAAATCTACTTTCGTTTTAATTTATAGATTTAGCCTACATTTTGATTTTAATTCACCTGACACGGCTAGGTGTTTGTTACCAAAAAGAGATAAAGAAAAGTGGGCCCCGACTAAAAGCCGGGACCCACTTTTCAATCGTGAGACTTAGGTTGCAGGAACTACAACCTTGGCCGAGCGGTTTGGACCGATTAGAGCGGTTCCAACGCCTACTGCCGAACCCTGAACGAATACGTCCCAGGTAGCCTCTTCGGCACCAGCAGCAACATCAATGTCACAGCTGGTTGGGGTTGCCCAACGTTGTTCAGCTGCAGCGGTTGCAGCGTTCTGAATGGTGCAGGTCTTGCTGGTTGCACCCTTCTTGATGGTAACCACGATCTTGTCTGCCAAAGCACCCTGCAGTGAAGCAGCGGCTGGGCGAACTGGAGTAACTGTTACCTTACCGTTTGCGTAAGTTGCAGTTGCACCGTAGCGACCAACGAAGGTTGGAGCCTTGTGTGAAAGTGTCGAAGCACCAACCTGGATCCAGGCTTCAGTGGTTCCAGCAGCAACGTTGTTGTTGTTGTCACCCTTGAAATCGGTTGACTTCACGTTGTCATCCCAGTCAGAGGTTGGGGTTGCACGCTTCACTAGGAATCCTAGGGTAGAGACATAGACACGGGGCAGCTTGATAACTGCAAACGCACCGTACTTGTCAGAACCGGTGAATGGAACACCAGTGATGGTAGCGCTTACCTTGCCCTTGTAAGGGAACTTGCTTCCAACCTTGAACTTTGAAAGTGCAACGGTCTGTGCTGGAGTGTAAGGACCCCAGGTCCATAGGTTCCAGCCCTTTGACTGTGCGTTTGCAAGTGACATGTTCAGGTGGATCTTGTAGTCAACCATGTCCTTTAGAGGGTACTCGCGCTTACCGGTGTTAACGTTCCACCAGCTCTCGCCCTTAGGGAAGATGTTGTCGCCACCAAATGGCTTGTCGGCTTCAGCAATCGCAGGCTTTGCAGCTGCGGTCTCATCCACGTCAGCGGTGTCTGGGTTGTCAACAACTGCATCAGCTGCGTCCTGGCCACCCCATGACTCGGTGGTGCGCATTACGTTGTTCATTGCGGTAACAACACAAGGCACGGTGAACTCGGCGTATGAGCCGTAGGCGTCATCGTTCGAGAAGTTTGGAGTCCAGTCCTGGGTTACGTTGTTTGGTGCAGCGTCGGTGCCCAAGTTGCGGGTCGATGAGCCAATTACGTTGTCGTTCGCTCCGTTACAGTCGCCCCATGACCAGATGTTCCAGTCGGCGGCAACAGATGCAGGTACGTTTAGGTGAATCTTGAAGCTGGTAGTTGTGTCAACAGCCTGAGCTGGGGCGGCAAAGCCGACCAAGCCCGCGAATGCTAAACCAACACCAGCAGTAGCGGCAAGTGCGCGCGCTAGCTTCTTGTTAATCATTTATTCCTCCATAGTGGGTTTACATTCAACGAAGAATGTTCGATGAAATGTGACTCAAAAGTAACACCGCTTGGGGTGGCTTAACCAAAAAATTCCCAAAAATCAGGTCGCAAAATGGTAACGATTCGTTATTGTTCCGTTAAGAAAAGTAGGGCTCCTCGGAATCGAAGAACCCTACTTTTGTTATGAAACCTAGACTTTAGAGGCATTCTTTCTTGCCGAAACCGCGCGGGCACGGATATTCGGGTCAAGTTCGACCTTACGGATGCGAACGGCTTCTGGGGTGACCTCAACACATTCGTCTTCACGAGCGAACTCGAGACACTCTTCAAGGCTGAGCTTTTTTGGTGGGGTGAGCGACTGGAATTCATCGGAAGATGAAGCACGCATGTTGGTCAGCTTCTTTTCCTTGGTGATGTTAACTTCCATGTCGTCGGCTCGAGAGTTCTCACCAACCACCATTCCGCCATAGACCTCGGTGGTTGGATCAACGAAGAACGAGCCGCGCTCCTGGAGGGCGATCATGGCAAACGGAGTGGCCACACCGGCGCGGTCGGCAATCATCGAGCCGTTCTGGCGGGTGATGATTTCACCGGCCCAAGGCTCGTAGCCTGCCGAGATGGCGTTGGCGATTCCGGTTCCCTTGGTGGTGGTTAGGAATTCGGTGCGGAAACCGATCAGTCCGCGAGAAGGAACCAGGAACTCGAGGCGAGTCCAGCCGGCAGAGTTGTTCTGCATGTTCTTCATGCGACCCTTACGAGAAGCCATTAGTTGGGTGATTGAACCCAAGAATTCTTCGGGAACGTCGATGGTGATGTCTTCAACCGGTTCGTGAAGTTTGCCGTCGACTCGTCTGGTAACAACCTGAGGCTTACCAACGGTTAGTTCGTAACCTTCGCGGCGCATCTGCTCAACCAAAATTGCTAGAGCAAGCTCGCCACGACCCTGAACTTCCCAGGCGTCTGGACGCTCGGTTGGTAGAACGCGGATCGAAACGTTACCGATCAGTTCTTTGTCCAAACGGTCTTTCACCAAACGTGCGGTTACTTTGGCGCCCTTGACGCGGCCAGCCATCGGCGAAGTGTTGATACCAATGGTCATCGAAATGGCAGGGTCGTCAACGGTGATCATCGGCAGCGGACGAATGTCGTTTAGGTCGGCGAGGGTTTCACCAATGGTGATCTCGTCGATGCCAGCCACCGCAACGATGTCGCCAGGGTTGGCTTCTTCGGTCGGGAAACGCTCAAGTGCTTTGGTCTTAAGAAGCTCGGTGATCTTCACAGTCTGGGTAGTTCCATCTAGGCGAACCCAAGCAACCTGCTGACCCTTACGAAGGGTGCCGTTGAAGATGCGAAGTAGAGCCAGACGACCGAGGAACGGGCTGGCGTCGAGGTTGGTTACGTGGGCCTGCAGCGGAGCTTCGTCGTCGTAGACCGGAGCTGGAATGTGTTTCATGATTGCGCCGAACAGCGGCTCAAGGTTGTCGCCTTCAGGCATGGTGCCATCAAGAGGCTTAACTAGAGATGCAATACCGGCGCGACCTGAGGCATAAATGATTGGAAGCTCAAGGATTCCGTCGATGTCTAGATCTGGAACGATGTCGTGAAGGTCTGAAGCGAGGCCTAGTAGAAGGTCGTGAGTTTCTTCAACAACCTCGTCGATGCGAGCATCCGGGCGGTCGGTTTTGTTGACCAGAAGAATAACTGGAAGCTTTGCCTCGAGCGCCTTGCGAAGCACGAAACGAGTCTGAGGAAGCGGGCCTTCAGAGGCGTCAACCAAAAGCACAACGCCATCAACCATAGAAAGTCCGCGTTCAACCTCGCCACCGAAGTCGGCGTGACCTGGGGTGTCGATTACGTTAATGGTGATTTCTTTGCCGCCGGAGTGAAGGCCTTTGTAAGCAATGGCGGTGTTCTTGGCGAGGATGGTGATGCCCTTTTCCTTCTCAAGGTCGCCTGAGTCCATGACTCGTTCGGTTACGTCACCGTGAGAGGTAAATGATCCCGTCTGTCGGAGCATGGCGTCGACCAGCGTGGTCTTGCCGTGGTCAACGTGAGCCACAATGGCAACGTTTCTTAATTCTTCGCGTTTGGCCAGAGCCATGGGGAACATCCTTGGGATTGGGCGCGACAATACGCGCTCATGAAAAAGTAGATTTAGTCCAGTCTAACCGCTGAAACGGCTATTTGTCAGAAGAAACTTGCCACGTCCAATAACCCCAGGTGGAGTTGTTGGCTGTTGGGTCGGCAACTAAGCCCTTGATCCGTTGGTTGTAAACCAGAAGGGTCGGTACTTGGTACATTGGCAAGCCGATTCCGATTTCGAAAAGTTTCTGGTCGAGCGCTTGCAGTTTTGCATCAAGGCTTTTCGAATCGGCCGCAATCACATCGGCGGTAAGCCCGAGGAACTGTTCCTGAGGCATGCGGTTGGGTCCGCTAACCAGTTGCTGAATTGACCCGAAACCGACACCCATTTGCGGAGCTTTGCCGATGAAGACGTCGTAGCCATTGTTGTTGTAGCGCTGGCTTGGATCTTCGGAAGAAACATTCGTCAGACGGAAACCAGCATTGCTGGCGTGGTCGGAAAGCAGGGTCCACTCCGCAACGGCGGCTTGATCATCGGTATCGAATAGAACCTTCACAACAGGAACGAACGAAAGTTTTGCACTTGCCACTAACTCACTGGCTTTCTCAACATCCTGCAGTAGATAATTCGCGCTTCCATTGGAAGCCGAAACAGCGGAATAATTCTTAGACGCGCTGGAATAAATGAACGAGTCAGAACGAGTTATCACCTGGGTCAAGGCCGCAAAATCGTTAGCTCTCGCTTTCGGCACCATGTTGAGGAAAGCCTGACGAAGAATGCCTGCGGTGTCCGGGCTGTTATAGGTGGCGTCGGAGAAAGTGATTCCGCTGAGGTTCAGCAAAAACTGCTCTGACTGCCCCGAGGTTGGTGCTAATACCTTTACCTTTTTTGCATCTAAAGTTTGCGACTGGTTCACCAGATCCGATTGTGGTTCATTCAGAGTTGCCAGCGGAGCAAAAAGATCAGCCTTCGCAGTGGCAACGGCCTTAAAGGCGCTGGTGTTGTCGGTAAAAAGATTTACAAAAACCTTTGCAGCAACAGCCGAATGACTTCCGGCAAACTCTCGCACGGCATCGAGTTCGATTGCGCTCGCAGAAACTTTAGTGATTATGTAGGCGCCATTGGTAACGAAGTTAGTGATTTCCGAACTTGGAGAGAAGCTTTCGGCGTAAGCCAAGGCCAACTTCCCAAGTTGCTTCTCATCCTTGGCCGAGATTGCAGCAACGATACCGGAGCGAACCGTGGCAACGTTCCCAGTGATACCGGCGGCCTTGCCAACCACGTGCGCGGCAGCCGAAATCTTTAGGACGGTTCGCCAATTAGCTATTGGGTTCGGAAACGAAACCGAAAGTTCGTTTGCGCCAGGCTTAGGTTGACCAACAATGGCTGCGCTAGAGAGCGTTGAACCGAATTTGGTAGACCCAAAGCTCTGGTGTTTGGCGGCGGTAACCGCGAGCGCAATGTCGGTTGCATCAACCGAGGATCCATCACTCCAGAGAGCGGTCTTTGCCAGCGTGAACGTAACCGTGAAAGGTTCTTGCTTGGTTACCTTCACGGTTCCGAAAGTTTTGTTGGCAACCAGTTCACCGTCTTGGTTTACCTCGTAAAAGTTTTGCAAAGTTAGAGCGGAAATGTCGCTGGCAATCTTGTTTGCAGAAGATGATGCAACGTCGGCGTTCAGCGTTGTGAAAGTGCCCACTTCGGCGATGGTTACGTGAGTGTTTGGAATAACCGAACTTGGGCTGGCACACCCGGTGAGCGAAGCTGCGATTAACGACAGACCTACGGCCAGTGACACAAAACGCTTCAAGGGGCTCCCTAATAA
Source organism: uncultured Micrococcales bacterium (assembly GCA_903824455.1). Classification (GTDB taxonomy): domain Bacteria; phylum Actinomycetota; class Actinomycetes; order Actinomycetales; family Microbacteriaceae; genus Rhodoluna. The sequence continues at coordinate 3,616 of CAIJWY010000158.1, read as the reverse complement.
CAACTGGTTCAAGGTTACCTTGCCCACGCTGTTAGTTAGCTGTTAGAGAATGGAGGTATGTGGGAACTATTCACGATTGGCTTTCTAGCTGGATTGGCACTGGCCATACCGGTAGGACCAATGGCCATCCTGCTGGTAAACACCACAATCTCTCGCGGGCTTCGTCACGGTGTGGTGGGCGCTCTGGGAATGGCTACCGTAGATGGGGTTTATGCCCTGGCCGTTTTTGTGATCGGCGGAATCATCGCCTCTGCCCTAGCTTCGCTAAAGCTGGTGTTCGGTTTGGTTGGCGCTGCCATCCTGCTGTTCCTGGGTGTTCAGACTCTGATCAAAAATCTTCTGCTTCTGGGCAAGACCGACTTGCCGGCCAATGTTGCAACCGAAAAGTCGAGCGTTGCCAAAACCTTTGGAACTTTTGTTGCTGCCACCGTGGTGAATCCCCCAACGGCACTCTACTTTCTGGCAATTGCCCCCAACGTTGCCAACATGGGTTTCGAATTGAGCTTTTCCACTGCGACGATTTTTGCGCTGGCGGTTCTAATTGGTTCGCTCATTTGGCAGGAGTCGCTGGTGTTTGTGGGTCTAGCGGTTCGCGGAATTACCAGCAATCGATTTAGGGTTTGGCTCGGGCTACTCGGTGGGCTACTGATTATTGGGCTCGCGCTTTCGATTGGATACCGAGCAATATGGAGCTAAAACGTCGTCTCGATCTTGAGTTACTCCTGGTGTTCGGGCTGAGCCTCGGGAAGTCGGCCGTTTACTCGGTCTTGGCGCTACTGGCAGCACTAACGGCTGAGACTGGTTTGGGTGGAACTACTACCACCATCAACCGAAGCGAAGCTGCGCAACAGTGGCTTGACTTCGGGTATCAGTTCGTTGGGAACATCTTCCCGCTGGTTCCGGTGGCTCTGGTTCTGTTTTTGCTTGGTGCTGGGGCGCTAGCTCGCATCGGTGTGTTTCGGGAAAAGCTGGGTAAGCAGCTTCTGGTTGGTTTTGCCTTAGCCGCCGGCATCGGTATCCCCGGTCTTGGTCTCTATTTGGGGGCGCGCGCCTTGGGGTTGGCGGCGAAGGTTGTGGCCACCGACGTAGTGGAATATTGGTGGACGATTCCGATGCTGTTGCTGAGCGCGGTAGGCGCCAGCTTGCTCGAAGAGGTAATCATGATTGGTTACGTATTCACTAGACTCCGCGAGCGCGGTATGAGCGACACCAAAATCATTTGGCTGAACGCGATTCTGAGAGGCACCTATCACCTCTATCAAGGGTTCGGCGGATTCGTTGGCAACATGATCATGGGCTTGCTCTTCGGCTACATTTACAAACGAACTGGGAAACTCGTGCCGCTGCTTTTCGCCCACTTCTTGCTAGATGCGGCGATTTTCGTGGGTTATGCCTGGGCCTCCACCTGGTTGCCGTTAAACTAAAACCACTCAACTCTTTGCAGGGGAAGCCGGTGTAAATCCGGCGCTGACCCGCAACCGTAACTAGCTTTTGCTAGAAGTCGGACTGCCTGCCTAGAACTAGTAACTCTCATCAACCGTCGAGGACTACGGTCGAAAGTTTGGGCAACGCCTATTTGCGCTGGCCCTTGCCTTCGTCGTTTTAGCGACAGAACAGGCACCATGAAAATTCAGAAACTGACCATAACTCTGGTCACTGCCCTTGCCTTTGTGTTGAGCGGTTGCAGCAGCTCTCCCGACCTGATTTCAACCCCAGACGCCAGGCGTGCCAGTTGGGTAAACGGAGCCTGCAACCAAGAAATCCCCGGTGTCACCCTTTCGGTTGATTTCAAGGGAAAAGTAACTACTCACTGCGCCGTGAACTACTCCGGCAACGGGTGGGACCTTTTTGGAGCAGCCGGATTTGAAGTTCAGGGAACCAACAAGTATCCAACCGCCTTCGCCTGCAAAATCAATGGTGAACCAGCCGACACCGCCTGCGACGAATCGGGGGCGAGCGGCGCCTACTGGGGTTACTACGTTTCTGACGCCGGGGTCTGGAGCTACGCCACCACCGGCGCTTCCGATCATGAATCTAAGTGCGGCTCATGGGAAGGCTGGGTTTACATGGAATCCGAAGACACCGTTTCTCAGCTGCCTGATCCAGAAGAGTTTTCTTGCAACTAAAAACTTTCCGGTTTCAAATCTTCAAACAGTATGTATTTCTTGCCCTGTTTGTGGTTTTACTGCGCATGGCCTTCCGTCTGGTGTTCGACGAAGTGTCTTGGACGAATTTTACCGGTGCTGCAATCGATGGAGCCAAGTTGGCCGTCTGGGTGCTCGGGTTTGGTTTTCTGAACGCTTGGCTTGATTTTCGAAAACTTTTCAAACGCAGCCCGGCTTTTCTGAGAACTCCCGTAACCGGGCTGAATATCTCCATGGCCCTGACGCCAGAAGTGGCAAGGTCGGTGGCTCGCGTTCGAGCTGCCTCAAAACTTCGAGCTCATCGAAGAGGTATCCATTTGGTTCGCTCTGTGTTGGTTCCGGTGTTTTCGAACGCAATCGATCAGGCCATCAATTTGGGCGATTCAATGGTGTCTCGTGGTTTTGGTGGGGCCGTTTTCAACTCGTCAACCGATGGAAGCGTTGACCTCAAAAATATTTCCTTCTCCTACGACCGCAAAACAATTCTGGATAACCTTTCGCTGAAAATTCCTGCCGGCTCGCTGGTTTTACTAGCCGGGAACACCGGTTCCGGCAAAAGCACTCTGCTAAAAGTTATCCAGGCGCGCTACCCGCAAGCGGTTTACGTAAACCAGTTTCCCCGAGACAGTTTTGTAGCCGCTACCGTGTTTGATGAACTGGCGTTTTCTCTTGTGCAACAGGGGTTCTCCAAATCCGAGGTGTCCAAGCGAGTGGGCGAAGTTGCAGAGAAATTCGAATTACAAGAGCTGTTGAAAGAAGACCCGCACTCGCTTTCTGCGGGATGGCAGCAGCGTCTGGCCATCGCCGCGGGTCTAGTTTCTGGCTCGAGGCTGTTGCTGCTCGATGAGCCGTTTTCCGCGCTTGACCGGTCGGGCTCAGACCTTCTTAGAAAACTTCTTTCTTCCTTGAAACGGTTGGGGATCACGATTGTGATTGCGGAGCATCGAATCGATCTCTTGGCAGACATCGTTGATGATTCCTTTACGTTGGAGGGTGGTCGGATCAAGCCAGGATCGCCGAAGTTTTCCTCTCTCAAAAAGCCACGAAATAGCAAAGTACTCATCACGGTCCTTATGGGTGCCAACGGTTCTGGCAAAACCACCCACCTTCGAAAGCTGGCCGAGACCAGCGGCGTACTTGTTCCTCAACCCGCCTGCGACCTGCTGTTTCTAAATACGGTTGGTGAGGAACTAACGCAAGGAGACTTGGACGCGCAACAAGCAACGGGGACGACTGTGAAAATACTCGAGAGCCTTCTGGGAGAGTTCGACCAGGGGCAAAACCCGAGAGATCTCTCACATGGGCAGAAGCTCGCTTTGGCCATAAGCGTGCAACTGGCGAAGACTACCAAACTGCTCATGCTTGACGAACCAACCCTTGGCTTTGATTTGCCGGCTCGGCAAGCGTTGGTCGAACTCTTGAATCGGGTTTCAGCCAGTGGAGTTGAAGTTTTGGTGGCAACCCACGATGTT
>CAIJWY010000157.1 GCA_903824455.1 uncultured Micrococcales bacterium | reverse complement strand
TCGGCCATCGTCAAACCCTTGTCGACAGCTAAGCCCTCAACCTGGTGGAACACCGGAGTGTGGGTTTCATCGAGTTCGTCGGTGCGGTAAACGCGACCCGGACATAAAACATAGATCGGAACTTCGCGCTCGAGCATTGACCGCACCTGAACCGGTGACGTGTGAGTGCGAAGCACCAGGTGTGCATCGGCCGGCTCAATAAAGAACGTATCCTGCATGGCACGGGCCGGGTGATCGGCGTCGAAGTTCAGCGCGTCGAAGTTGAACCATTCGCTCTCAACTTCTGGACCTTCGGCAATTTCCCAACCCATCCCGATGAAGATGTCGGAAATCTGATCTTGCATAAGCGATAGCGGGTGGCGAGCGCCAACCGGAGAGTGCGTTGCCCAGGCGGTAACATCGACCGCTTCGGCAGCGAGCTTCAAATTCTCGGCCACCAGAGCCAACTCGGCTTCGCGTGAGGCAAATGCAGCGTTCAACGAACCACGAGCAGCACCCAGAATGGCACCGGCCTCGGCCTTGAACTCGGCTGGCATGTTCTTGATCGAGGCGTTTAGCTTAGAGATCTCTGAAGTTTCACCAACTAGCGAGGATCGAGCCTCGAGCAGAGCAGCCAAATCGGCAGCAGCAGCAATCCCAGCGAGGGCAGACTCGACTAGCGGGTCAACGACACCAGAATTGATGGGATTTGAGCCAGACATAAGCTCAAGTTTACCTTTGTTAGGCGTAAATTAGGCGTTCTGCGCGAACGCAGATTCGTAAAGACAAACGCTGGCAGCGGTAGCCAAATTCAAGGATTCGGCCTTGCCATAGATTGGCAGACCAACCTGTCGGTCAACCAGAGCCAGGGTTGATTCTTCAAAACCCCACGACTCATTTCCCAATACCCAAACCGTTGGTGCCGCTAAAACATCTTTTCCAAGGTCGGTCAGGCTAACTCCACCGCCGTTGGCAGCAAAAACTTGCAACCCGGCTTCCTTGAAAGAGGCAATAGCCGATTCAATCGATACACCCAAAACAATCGGCAGGTGAAACAGCGAGCCGGTGGTTGATCGAACCACTTTGGGGTTGTAAACGTCAACACTCTCGGCAGAAAAAACCACAGCATCTGCCCCAGCCGCATCGGCAGCGCGAAGCACGGTTCCGGCGTTTCCAGGGTCACGCACGTTCGAAAGAAAAGCGATCAGCCGCGGAGAACCAGCCAGGACAGATTCGAGCGAAACATCAAGTTGTTGGCAAACTGCCACCACGCCCTGAGGGGTCTCGGTGTCGCACATTGCTTTCAAAACCTGAGCGGTAGCCAGCTCAACCGAAACACCGGCGTCGGCCAGCGAATCGAACAGGTCAGCGTTTCTTTCAACGGCTTCTTCCGTGGCGTATAGCTCCACGATCAGCGAAGGCGTTGCCAGAACTTCTTTCAGCCCTTGCACCCCTTCAAGCAGAAAGAGCCCGGTCTCAGACCGGGCATCTTTCTTTGCAAGTTGCGCGACCCCACGGACCTTCCGGGCCTTAGGGTCGTCGAGCAACTTAGCTAACCTTTGGAGATGAGGTGTCCTTTGGTAGGGCAGCCTTAGCGCTTGCTACTAGCGAAGCGAATACTGGTGCGTCGTGCACGGCTAGATCAGCCAAGATACGACGGTCAACAGCAACGCCAGCCAGGTTCAAACCCTGGATTAGACGGTTGTAGGTCATTCCGTTTAGGCGTGCAGCAGCATTGATGCGCTGGATCCAGAGACGACGGAAGTTACCCTTCTTGTCCTTGCGGTCGTTGTACGCGTAGACCAACGAGTGCAGCATCTGCTGCTTGGCCATACGGTACAAACGCGAACGCTGACCTCGGTAACCGTGTGCGCGCTCGAGAACTGTACGACGCTTCTTCGCTGCGTTAACAGCATTTTTTACTCTTGCCATTTGTTATCTCCTAAAATCTTCGAATTCGACTAGTGGCCGAGCTGCTTCTTGATGGTCTTGAAGTCTGCTGCCGATACGACCTGGTCTTGGTTCAGACGACGGGTGCGACGGCTTGACTTGTGCTCCAGGTTGTGGCGCATGTTGATCTGCTGCTTCATTAGCTTTCCGCTGCCGGTGAAGCGAAAGCGCTTCTTGGCGCCCGAATGGGTTTTCTGCTTAGGCATTGTCTCTCCTGTTTTCCTACTCGGCAGCTTCCGCTGCCGACTTCTTGATTACTGCAGATTTCTCCGCAGCCTTCTTGGTTTCGGCCTTAACCTCAACCTTGCTCTTCAGCGGACCGATGACCATCACCATGTTGCGTCCGTCGATAGACGGATTGGACTCTACCGAGCCCAAGGTGTTGACCTCTTCAGCCAGCTTCTTGAGAAGCGTGATGCCCATCTCTGGACGTGACTGTTCGCGACCGCGGAAGACCACCATGACCTTCACCTTGTCGCCAGCCTTTAGGAACTTTTCGATCTGTCCGCGCTTGGTTCCGTAGTCGTGTGCATCAATCTTTAGACCAAAACGTACGGTCTTGAGAATGGTGTTGACCTGGTTCTTTCGTGCTTCACGGATCTTCTGAGCGGCTTCGTATTTGAACTTTCCGTAGTCCATGATTTTGGCTACCGGTGGCTTGGAAGTTGGTGCAACCTCGACTAGGTCTAGGTCTGCTTCCGCTGCTAAACGCAATGCGTCTTCGATGCGGACTACGCCAATCTGCTCGCCTGCCGGGCCTACGAGGCGAACCTCTGGCACACGGATGCGGTCATTAATACGTGGGTCGCTAATAAGTGCTCCTAATTGATATGACTACTACGGCCACATCAAGAGCAGTGCTCTAAATGCACAGAAACGAATCGTTTCTAGCTAACCCGGAAACCTAAATGTCGGTAAACGCGGGTGGGAGATTAATCCTCTTCTGTCTGAAGCGAACTCCAGAGCCATGGGCTAGCCTAGCAGAAGTTACTAAAAAGGAAAACCCCCAATGTCTGAACAAAATGAAGAAATCAATGACATCGCCGACGTGCCAGCGGTTGAGATTATCGCCCGCTACACCATCGAACTCCTAAACGTGGCCGCGATCCACTGCGGACTAGCCGAAAACGGCCGTCGTGCAGATCTAGACGAAGCTCGAAAAATCATCGACGCCACCGCTGGTTTAGTAACTGGAGCCGCTCCTTACATGGGCGACCAGCATGCCCGGATCCTTCGAAATGCTCTACGTGAGGTTCAGCTTGCCTTCCGAGAGGCTTCACCTATGCCTGATGCGCCAGGGGCTGGCCCCGGCGAAAAGTTCACCGGACCGATCGCTTAGGCTGTGGCCAGTTTCACCCGCAAAGAATCGACTCTGAGCGCAATTACTTCGCTTTCGGAAATCGATTTGGCGATGTTCTTCATGAGTGCGTCAAACTCTTCTTGAGTTAGCGTTTTTGCCAACTGCAGTGTGAGTTCAACCTCGGCCGACTTTAAAAGCGAGAGCGGGTCTCCCCCGGCAATCGACCAACCGGCAAGTTCTGGGTGTTCCCCGAGCGCTTTATCAAACGCCTCGCTCACTTCTTCGTCTTCGTAGGAAGGCGTCCAGGGAAGATCCTGCGCGATTGCCTCAAGAGCTGGTCGACGAATTACGAATTCGGAGCTGGAGCCAGGATCCAGCACGATTCTGGTGTTACCTTCGGCAGCTGCCGCGAGCGCTGCCTTGACCGCGCTGTGAGGCACCGGACGAGCTATCGGGTTCCATGCACTCATTGCTGCAACGCTTGAGAACACTGGCAGGCCGTTCTGCTGGTCTGGGGTTTCCACGGTGACGATACTGAGGTCGGCCGACTTATCCACGGTTTGGCCGTGAGCACCTTCCCCCGATTCGCCTAGGTTGGCAAGCAATGGGATCAGCACTCGAGCTTTACGGAAGGCATCCACCACATCGACGACCGTTGACTGGCCCGCGTGAAGGGATTCAATTGCTTTGATAAGCGCGAGGTCGGCTTTGCCGTCGTCTCCGGCAAAGGAGTTTGGTTCAAAGGCACGACCATCCCAGGGAACGCCCGCCGAGTCGGCGAATCGATCTGGATTCAGGTGGTCGTGAGACATTAGATCTTCTGGTTGGCGATGGCTAGTGCTTCTTCAAGAGTGAACTTATTGGCGTAGAGCGACTTTCCCAGGATTGCACCCTCTAGCCCAAGCCCAACTAGTGCGTGAAGGTCGGTGATGTCTTGCAGACTCGAGATACCGCCGGAAGCAACCACCGGCTTTGAAGTTTTCTCCATCACGCTTTTCAGTAGCTCTAGGTTTGGACCCTTGAGGGTTCCATCTTTGGTGACATCGGTAACCACGTAACGAGAACAGCCGGCAGCTTCAAGGCGAGCCAGCACCTCGTAGAGATCTCCGCCCTCCTGAGTCCATCCGCGCGCTGCCAAAGTGGTTCCACGAACGTCTAGACCAACAGCAACGAAGTCGCCGAAACGCTTGATTACGCGTTCGGTCCACTCTGGATCTTCCAGAGCCGCTGTTCCAAGATTCACGCGGGTGGCGCCGGCTTCAAAGGCTGCTTCAAGACTGGCGTCGTCGCGGATGCCGCCGGACAGTTCGATCTTGACCGAGCTGGCGGCGTTGACAACCTCACGCATGATGGCACGGTTGTTTCCGCGACCAAAAGCTGCATCGAGATCGACCAGGTGAATCCATTCGGCACCGGCGTTGATCCAAGTCATGGCTGCTTCAACCGGGTCGCCGTAGTCGGTCTCCGAGCCGGCCTCACCCTGGGTTAGGCGAACCGCCTTGCCGTCGGCTACGTCTACAGCCGGGAGAAGTTCAAGATAGTTGATCATTTTGTCCTAAAAAGTGTTGAGCCAGTTGGTGAGAAGTTTGATACCAGCCTCGCCCGATTTCTCCGGGTGGAACTGAGTTGCGGAAAGTGGGCCAACCTCAAGGGCAGACACAAACTTGGTGCCGTAGTCCGTCCAGGTGACTTTGGGCGGAATGAACGAGCCGATTGCCTCAAGCTCCCAGTTGCGAACGCCGTAGGAGTGAACGAAGTAGAACCGCTCATTCTCGATTCCTCCGAAAAGCTTTGAACCCTTGTCTGCGGCCACTGTGTTCCAACCGATGTGAGGAAGTTGCGGGGCATCGAGAAGCTCAACCGTTCCAGGAAGTTGACCAAGCCCTTCGGTTTCGAGTCCGTGCTCAAGACCTTTTTCGAACAGAACCTGAAGACCCACACAAATACCCATGACCGCCTTGCCTGCCACCAGGCGTTTGTCAATCAATTCATTCACGTTGAAGGAGTTGAGTGCTTCCATAACGGCGGCAAAAGCGCCGACGCCGGGAATGAACAGACCATCGGCGTTGAGAACCTTATTGCGATCACGCGTGAGCGCAACATCAGCACCGGCGGCCTCGAGAGCACGAACGGCAGAGTGAACGTTGCCAATTCCGTAATCAAGAACTACAACGGAGGGTTTGGTCACAGAGCGCCCTTGGTTGAAGGGATGCCCTTCACCCGTGGGTCGGCTTCAACGGCTTTGCGCATGGCTCTGGCGAATGCCTTGAACTCGGTTTCCGCAATGTGGTGAGGGTCACGGCCGTTTAGCACGTTGATGTGCACGGTGATACCGGCGTTCAAAGTGATCGCTTCGAAGACGTGACGAACCAGCGAACCGGTGAAGTGACCGCCGATGAGGTGGTATTCGAATCCAGCCGGTTCACCGGTGTGAACCAGGTATGGACGACCAGAGAGGTCGACGACCGCGCGCACTAAAGCTTCATCCAGTGGAACCGTGGCATCGCCGTAGCGTGATATACCCGACTTATCGCCAAGAGCCTCGCGGATGGCCTGGCCCAAAACGATTGCGGTGTCTTCCACGGTGTGGTGAACGTCGATGTGCAGATCGCCGGTGGCCTTGATGTTCAGGTCGATCAGCGAGTGCTTGGAAAAGGCGGTTAGTAGGTGATCGAAGAAACCAACGCCGGTGTCGATGCTCGACTTGCCAGTGCCATCGAGGTTGAGGGTGAGCTCAATCTTCGATTCGCTGGTGCTGCGCTTGATGGTGGCTGACCTGCTCATTAAATACCTAACTTATGTGTTGCGCCTTTGGGATGATTTAAGTTTAGCCCCGATGGGTTAGGTCGGCTAGTGCTTCAAGAAATGCCGTGGTTTCCGAAGGCGTGCCCGCCGTTACACGCAGGGTGTTCGGTATCCCTACATTGCGGACCAAAATTCCCCTAGCTAGCAGCGCTTCAAACATCGCGTTCGGATCTTCCACACCGGCAAAGAGCACGAAGTTTGAGTCGGAACGATAAGGGTCGTAGCCCAACTCGGCTAACTCAACCAGAAGTCGGTCTCGCTGCACCTGAATGTCGGCAACCGTGGCAAGAAGTTCTTTGCTGTGGTCGAGAGCGGCCTCGGCGGCAGCTTGGGTAAACGCACTCAGGTGATATGGCAGACGAACCAACCGAAGAGCGTCGATAACTGCCGGGTCGGCTGCGAGATAGCCCAGACGAGCACCGGCAAATGCGAAAGCCTTCGACATGGTTCTGCTAACCAAGAGCCTGGGACGATTCGGTAACAGCGAGATGGCACTCTGCTCCTGACCGTGAGAAAACTCGGCATAGGCTTCGTCGACAACCACGATTCCAGATGTCGCTTCATAGGCGGCCTCGATACAAGACAGCGACAGTGGCGTTCCGGTTGGGTTATTTGGCGAGCAAAGCATGATGATATCGGGCTGGTGCTCGGCAATAGCAGCGCGGATTAGTTCCGGGGTGAGCTCGTAGCGATCGGCACGGTCTGACTCAACGTAGTCGGTTTCGGCGCCAAGAGCGATTAGTGAATACATCGAATAGGTTGGGTGGAATCCCAAAGCTTTGCGGCCCGGACCTCCGAACGCCTGAAAGATTTGCTGAATCACTTCGTTTGAGCCGTTGGCGGCCCAGAGCTGGTTCGCGTTTAAGCCAAAACCTAGATAGTTGGCAAGTTTTTCACGAAGGGTTGAAAACTCCCGATCCGGGTAGCGGTTGATATTGATGACCGCCGCGGCCAGTCTTGAGACCACGTCTAACGCAACTGGTTCAGGGATGCGGTGAGTGTTTTCGTTTACGTTCAGGGCAATCGGCACATGCAGTTGAGGGGCACCGTAAGGGGTGCGCCCCTTCAACGAGTCGCGGATTGGTAGGTCTGAAAGTTCGGTCACCCAGCCAATTTTAGCAAACTAGTTTGGTAGCGCGAGTTTCTGACCTGGTTGCAGGTCGGTAGTTGTGAGGTTATTTAGTTCAACCAAAGATGCGATCCATTCGCGCTGCGACTGGTCTTTCGAATAATCGGAAGCCAAACCCCAGAGAGTTTGACCTTCGGTGATCGTGACATAGGTGAACTGGATGTCGGCCTTATCTGCCGAGGCAGCCGCGTTTCCAGAAACGAATGCCACGGCGAGGATCATGGCTAAAGCCAAGAGAATCGCTTTGCTTAGAACGGTTAATCGTTGTGTTTTCATGGGAACCCTTACCTTCTCTTTCGAACATTTGTTTCGAACGTTTGTTCGTATATAACAAGAATACGCCTAACCCACGACACGTTGTCAATAGTTTTTCGAATAAATGTTTGGTTTTTTGCAAATAATCGAATAATCTTTCGATAAGAGGAAAGAGGATGGCAATGTTCGAAGAACAAGAAGACCTAGCGGATTACCTACCTTCGGGGGCAACCGACAAACTGAGTGCCAAGCAGCAGTTGATTCTGGCCGTGATTGGCAAGTTCCAACAAAGCAAGGGCTATTCACCCAGCATGCGCGAAATCGGCGAGCTGGTCGGCCTAAAGAGCGTGGCCTCGGTGAGTTACCAACTTGGCGAGCTAAGAGCTCTGGGGTTCCTTGAGAAAAACGAGGGTCTGCAGCGAGCCATTTCGCCAATCGTTTCGAAAACCGGAGCCATCTCCGTTGGGGCAAACTCCAAGTCGATTCCGCTGGTTGGTCAGATTGCCGCCGGCACCGGGCTATTGGCAGAGCAAAACATCGAAGATCACTTCACTCTTCCAAACCAATTGGTTGGTAAGAGCGACGATCTGTTCATGCTCAAGGTCAAGGGTGATTCCATGATCGATGCCGCCATCTGTGACGGCGACTGGGTGGTAGTTCGGATGCAGCAAACAGCCGACAACGGCGATATTGTGGCAGCTCTTCTTCCAGATTCTGAAGCAACCGTGAAGGTATTCAAACAAACCAATGGCCAAACCTGGCTGTTACCGCGCAATTCCACCTTCGATCCAATCGACGGATCGGAAGCGGTAATCATGGGACGCGTTGTATCGGTGCTACGAGCCCTGTAAGTAGGGTTTGAATTCGGCAGCCAAGTCTGGCTTCACCAAGGCCTCAATGATGGTGCCGGCTTCAACGTGTTCGCTTGAGATTAGCCTGCCGTGCAGGTGAACCTTTGAAATCAAAGCACCCTTGTCGTATGGAACCAAGGCCTTTACCCGCACATCCGGTGAAGGAATTCTTTTAGCAATTTCAGCCAAAAGTTCTTCGATACCCTCGCCCGTTCTAGCTGAAACAAAAAGAGAATTCGGTTCCAAATCGAGAAGCTCAAATCGGGTAGCTTCATCGACCAAGTCAACCTTGTTGAAAACCACCAGCTCGTCAATCTTGGCCGCATCAACCTCGGACGTGACCTCTCGAACGGTGGCAATCTGGCTCGCGGGATCGGGGTGAGAAGCGTCAATCACATGCACGATCAAATCCGCTGCCGAAATCTCTTCGAAGGTTGAGCGGAACGCCTCAACCAACTGGTGCGGAAGGTTCCGAACAAAACCAACCGTGTCGGCCAGAGTGTAATCGCGCCCGTCCTCGGTTTGCGCCTGACGAACGGTTGGGTCAAGAGTTGCGAACAGGGAGTTCTCCACCAGGACGCCAGCCTTGGTAATTCGGTTTAGTAGCGAAGACTTTCCAGCGTTGGTGTATCCGGCAATGGCTACCGCCGGAGTCTGATTCTTGGTGCGTTGCCAGCGCTTGGCATCACGGGCTGGTTTCATCTCTTCGATCTGCTTGCGCAGCTTCTGAATTCGGGTATTGATCCGGCGTCGATCGAGTTCAATCTTGGTTTCACCTGGACCGCGTGAACCCATACCTACTCCACCGGCGGCCTGACCACCGGCCTGGCGGCTCATCGACTCACCCCAACCACGAAGTCGTGGAAGTAAGTACTGAAGCTGAGCCAGTTCAACCTGGGCTTTACCCTCGCGGCTCTTAGCATGCTGAGCGAAGATGTCGAGAATGACCGCGGTGCGGTCGATGACTTTGACCTTCACCACGTCTTCAAGGTTTCGCCTCTGGGATGGGGCAAGTTCGGTATCGGCGATAACGGTATCGGCACCGGTCTCGACCACGAGTAGTCTCAACTCCTCAGCCTTACCCTTGCCGAGATAGGTGGCTGGATCCGGTTTCACGCGGCGCTGCAGAAGACCATCCAAAACCTCGGACCCTGCGGTTTCGGAAAGAGCGGCCAGTTCTCTAAGCGAGTTCTCGGCATCGAGCAAAGTGTTCTGACCCCATAGACCGATCAGTAGCACGCGCTCCATGAGTAGCTGGCGATACTCAACCTCGGAAATGTCTTCGAGCTCGGTGGAAAGACCCTTTACTCGTCGCAGTGCGGCGCGGTCGCTTAAGTCCTGCTGATCGCCGTCATAGTCGCCGTGGGAATGAGTGTCGTCGGCGCCGAGCGCTTCGGCTCGCTCCCCGCGTTTCAGAATTCGATCAATGATCGAATCGGTGCTCTCTTTTTCACTCACCTAACTAACACTAATCGCCCGCAATCCGCTAATGTTTGGCTATGCCCCAAGCGCACTACTTCTCAAATGAGCCCGTCGGTGAGTTTCGTCCAAAGACGATTGAGGTAACTCTTGCCGGAAAAAAAGTTTCCGTGCAAACCGCCGGAGGTATTTTCTCGCCAGACCATGTTGATACCGGAACGGCCGTGCTTCTTGAACTTCTCGACGAAGCGCCCAAGCTGGGAGATGTGCTCGACATCGGTTGCGGATGGGGCCCGATTGCGCTGTCGATTGCGCTAGCCCGGCCACACGTAACAGTATGGGCCGTTGACGTAAATGAACGGGCGCTTGAACTCACTAGGATGAACGCGGCACTGCTCGGGGTTACCAACATTAAGATTTGCAAGCCAGAAGAAGTTCCAGCCAGCGTGAAGTTCGCGGGCATTTGGTCGAACCCGCCGATTCGAGTTGGTAAAGAGGCGCTACACGAGATTCTCAAAACGTGGTTACCGAGATTGCTATCAGGTGCCGAAAGTTATCTAGTCGTTCAGAAAAATCTAGGTGCCGAGTCACTGCTGCGTTGGCTACAGGACACGCTTCCTAAAAAATTCAGTTGCCTGAAGGTTGATAACTCAAAACAATTTCGGGTAATCCGAGTTACCCACAAAAACTAGAAAAAGGTTTCGGCGTCAATTTCGCCATCGAAAACCAATTC
>CAIJWY010000156.1 GCA_903824455.1 uncultured Micrococcales bacterium | reverse complement strand
GTTGTTGAGGCGCGAATGGGTGGTGGTTCCCTTGATTCGAATACCCACGTTGACCTGGGTGGTGGTAGTCCCGTCGTAGGTCATCGAAAACTTGGCGGCCACGTATTTCTCGTTATCGTAGCTATCCAGCTTGGCGATGCTTTTTTTGGGAAGTTCGATGAAAGTTTCAGACACCTTGCTCGGGTCGAAGATTCTCGAAAGTTCGTCGACTAGCGGCGCTGTTTCCGCGGATGGGGTCGGTTTGGCTGTCTCCGCGCTTAGCCCGCTGAAGACTTTTGGGAAAAAAACGGCTGTGACAAATAGGGCGAGGGTGATGGTCACTGAGAGCAGTGACAGCACCAGAGGTAACCTTTTGTTAACCATAGGTTTAGACTTGCTTCATGCTTCGAGTTGACCCTTTAGAATTTTTTGCCTCGCTGGGCGTAGACCTAGTTGTGGTTGTTTTGTTGGCCTTTGTTTTATTTTACCGCCGACACCGTGACCGTGAGATGGCCATTGCCATCGCCTCAATCAACATCACCCTCTGGGCGCTAACCGGAGCACTTGCTTCTTACACCCTTTCGCTCGGTGTTGGCTTCGCACTGTTTGCGGTAATCAGCATCATTCGTCTGCGATCTTCAACCGCAACCTGGATCTCGATGGCTTACCTGATGGTTGGACTCGGCTCTGGTCTGATCATCGGCCTTACCGGCTTCGCACTCTTGGAAAAAATCGAGTACGCCACGTTCATGGTGGCGGTAATGGCCGTTGTCGACTCGAAATACTTCCTTCGTGGCCAGCGCGATGACGAAAAGACCAGTCTTTCCCTCGAGGGAACCAACCTCGACCCCGACTACTTGAAGTCACGTGTTGAAGAAGTTCTGAACGTGGATGCTGTCTCAATCAAGGTCAAGTCGGTTTCGATTGTGCCAGCGAACACCAAAGTAGACATCGTTTACCGGAAGCGAAATGCCAAAGGCTAATTTCGACTACCAACAGCATCCTCACGTTGAAGCGCGTAAGGAAGCCGAACCAAAAGTTACCCACCGGCGCCGGGCAAAGTTGTCGCTGAACGACCGCATCGGTTTGGGCATCACCAAGCGCGTTGGAAACATGTGGGCCGCCTACGTTTTTGTGCTGCTAACCCTGGTTTCGCTGCCAGCCGCCATCATGAGTGGTAACACCGTGATCATCGTTGGTTGGGTGGCTCAAACCTTCTTGCAGCTGGTTCTTCTCCCGGTGATTATTGTTGGGCAAAACCTGCAAGCACACGAGAGTGAAAAGCGTGCCATCGCCACCTACAAAGATGCCGGTGCCATTTTGGAAGAGGCAATCGAAATTCAGAAGCACCTAGCGGTTCAAGACACCGCGCTGAATCACCTGATCGATCGGCTGGCGGTCATCGACGAGAAATTAGAAAAGGCCGCTAAAAAGTAAATGCGACTCGTTATCGCCCGATGTTCGGTTGACTACGCCGGGCGGCTCTCGGCTCATTTACCTCTGGCAACCAGACTGCTGATGCTCAAAGGCGACGGCTCGATTCTGGTTCACAGCGATTCCGGTTCCTATAAACCGCTCAACTGGATGAACCCTCCCTGCACAATTTCTAAGCGCGATCCCGACGAAGAGCAGGCCGCTCTCGGAGTGAAAGAAGTCTGGCGAGTGAGTCAGGCGAAAACCGCCGACATTCTCTACGTGCTGATTCACGAGATCATCGAAGACTTCGAACACCACCTCGGCGAAGACCCCGGGCTAATCAAAGATGGCGTTGAAGCTCACCTTCAAGAGCTACTGGCCGAACACCTTGAAGTCTGGGACGAAAACGCCACCCTGATTCGTCGCGAATATTTCACCGCGATTGGTCCGGTGGATATTTTGGCGAAAGATGGTGCCGGTGCCACGGTTGCCATAGAACTCAAGCGTCGCGGCGACATCGACGGCGTTGAGCAGCTCACTCGCTACCTGGAACTCTTGAACCGCGATCCACAGCTTCGCCCGGTTCGAGGAATCTTTGCCGCCCAAGAAATCAAGCCGCAAGCCAGAACTCTCGCCGAAGATCGAGGCATCGAATGCCTGGTCTTGAACTACGACGACTTACGCGGGCTCGACACCACCCACAATCGACTCTTTTAGTTCAATTCCTGGCCAAAAAGAATTCACTTCCTTAACACAACACAAATTTTGCATTAACTACCCTCAAGTGTGAAACTTTAAGCATGACTACTGCAAAGAAGCCAGCCGCCCCTCGTGCCGCTGCCGTAAAAACCACCACCCGTGCCGCTGCCAAGCCAGCTGTTCGCGCTGCTGCTAAGCCAGCACCTCGTGCCGCTGCCAAGAAGCCTGCTGCTAAGCCAGCAGCCCGCGCTGCAGCCAAGCCTGCTGTAAAGGCCGCCGTTGCACCAACCTACGAATTCACCAAGCCTTACAAGTTCCTAACCGGATTTGACGACAGTGACTTCTGTGGCAAAGTATCGGCTCACCTAAACGCCGGCTACAAGCTAGCTGGATCGGCAACCATGACCACCGTAAACGGCAAGGTCTATGTTGGCCAGCCAGTATTCAAGGCCAGCAACATTGCCAAGCCAAAGGCTAAGGGCAAGGGCAAGAAGAAGTAACTTCTTCTCAAGTTTTCAAACTAACCCGTCGGTGAAAATCGGCGGGTTAGTTTTTTATCAAGTAGTTTGGATATAGAGCGTCGCAGGTTTTGCGACATGTGCGGCTTGAAACTTTTTAGGAATTTCATGAAGCGCATTGGCATAACCGCCCTACTAATACTTGCCTTGGCAGGTGTCACCATTCCAAGCGTTCAGCCGGCCACGGCTTCCGGCACACATTCCATCACCCTTATGCCTAATGGCACATCCGGGACTTCGAAGATAGTCAGGACCACCTCGCACTCTTACAAGCTGCCAAAGGTAACCTTCACTCGCGCTGGTTACACTTTCCTCGGCTGGGCCAAATCTGCCCGCGGTGCGAAGGCCTACTCAGACCGAGCCACGATTCGCTTCACCTCTAGCGTGAAGTTGTATGCGCTTTGGAAAGAGATCATGCCAGCCAAGCCAGCAGTCGCCGGCCGCACGGTTGGCAACTTGCTTTGGCGCGATGAGTTCTATGGGGCAACAGGCTCTTCGATAAACGCCGATTACTGGACCGGTCGTTACTGTGACCAGGCAGACGAAAACGGCGGTGGAACCTGCCACAACAACGAACCGCAGTGGTATTTGCCATCGGCAGTGGCTTTGGATGGCTCGAAAGCCGGCAACGCCGTTATCACCACCAAGCGCGTCTACGCAGCCCCTGCCGAAGGACGATGCCTAGCCTGGTCAGGTTGCCAATTCACCAGCGCTCGCTTCGACACCCAGGGCAAAGTGGCTTTCAAGTATGGCTACATCGAAACGCGCATCAAGATGCCGGCCGGTGGGCGAAACTGGCCAGCGTTCTGGATGCTCGGTGAAAACATCACCTCGGTAGGCTGGCCGCAGACTGGCGAGATCGACATCGCTGAGCAGGGTGGAAACACCCCAAACCGCAACTCGGGAGCACTTCACTACTCAACCAATGGGGTAGCCAACGACTGCTGTGGTAACCATACCTACGACTATGGCTCATACAACGGAGCCAACTACTCAGCTGACTTTCACACCTATGCCATGGCCTGGACACCTAACCGCATTGATCTCATCGTTGATGGCATAGTATTCAAAACCTTCACCAGCACTTCGATTCGCTCACAGTACTGGAGCTTCAACAACCCGTTCTTCTTGATTATCAACAATGCCACCGGCGACTTTGGTGGAGCCTGGACCTATTGGACAGAGAGCCAGATGACCATCGACTACGTGCGAGTGTGGAAGCTGGATAACCAGGGCGAAGTGTTCATTCGCTAAAAGTTAGTTAATGAAAGTTGGCCCCCGAGAATCTCGGGGGCCAACTTCGTTTATCTATGTTTTAACTAACCCACTTTGGAGGTCGAGGTAGTTAGAGCGTAAATCGTTCCTGCGGCTGTGGTCGCAGTTAGTGCTACGCGGATGTACTTACCCTTATCTGCACTCTTGAGAGTGTAGGTTTCGGCAGTTGCACCACTGATTGCGGAACACTTGTCAGCTGATGCAGGAGCGGTGGCCTTTACGGTCTTGCCCTGCACGGTGCAACGGTACCACTTGAAGCCGCGAACAATGCGGTTACCGGCAAAGGTAACACCGGCTGCAGTTAGCACACGGCCAACCTTGGCAGTTCCCGACTTACTTGGGGTTCCAACCTTGGTAGGTAGTGCGAAGCCGTTGAAGGCTACGTTGTCGACCATGAACTTCTTGCTAGCCATCGGCACAGTTGGGTTTGAAACTCCAACAGGCATGATGTTAGCTTCCGAGAAGTTCGGGTAAAGCACTAGCTTCGTGTAGGTCTTGTTTGCGTCCCAAACACCGTTTGCACCGCTTAGGGTTCCAAAGTCGACACTGAATGTCTGCCAGCCCTTCTTAGCCTTGAATGCCGCTAGAACCGCGCTGTTGTCAGTTGCAACCAACTTGATGGTAACTGGCGTCAGTGCTGTCTCTGGTGAGTAGTAGTCAAACTTGACTGTCTTGTAAAGAGCACTTGTGATTACCTCACCTGCAGGTGCCTCAACTAGGTTCCAGCCAGTCCAAACGTCGGCACCAACTTTGTTGAATTCCAAAGCCTTTCCGGTACGCTTCATAGTCCCGGCTGGGTTAACGATTCCAGATCCTCCACTACCGAACGAACCAGCCCACTTTGCATCCGTAGCAGAGCCAGCGGCTAGGGTTCCTAGCGTGTCGGCATCTTCATAGGTTAGTAGGTGAGGTACGTCTGGTCCCGGAGGGGTGTCTGCACCGGTGATTACGGTGTAGGTAAGGTCGTCAAGGATGTAAGCCTTGCTTACAGTTGCGCTAGCAGGCCCCTGACCCCAGTCCTCGTGTGAGTTACCAGCAATTGCGTTCTCAGGGTCCATCACCAAAGAAAGGGTGGTGTAGCTGAAGTTCGAAACGTAAGTTCCGGTGGTCGCGTTTGCGAAGTTGAATGACACGGTGTTGTAGGCATCTGCGTTGGTAGCGGTAGCCACAACCTTCAATACGTTTCCACCGTTGATGTCGGAAAGAGTTGCCTCAATCGGAACGTTGGCATCGGCAGCCTTCACCTTTACGGTGATGATCTTGTTGGTGCTTGAGATCAAAGAGGATCCGTTGGCAATCTTGGCAACCTGGATACCGGAGCTAGCTGCGCCAGCCTGTCCCTTTTGCACCCAGAGAGCGTTGTTGGTGCCTGAGCCGTCATCTTGAACAGCCCAGTTGTGAGCGGCCCAGCCTGCGCGACCGTTCCAGTTTGCTGATCCGGTTACCCATGGTGCGTTCATGCCGACCTCGTCGTCGCGCCAAGGAGCCCAGTCGGTTCCTCCGCCGCCACCGGTGTGCATCAATACAGACGAGTAGTCGGCTGGGTTGGTGCTGGTGTAGTCAACTACGGTTGCTGCAGCATTTGCTGCAACCGGTGAGCCGGCTAGTAATGCGCCTGTGATACCTACAGTCGCCAACATGGCGATGCGGCTTTTCAGGCTGCTAAATTTGCTTGACATCCTTGTTCCTTTCAGTGCCTTTAGGGAACGCGCTCGCGCACGTCTTATTGGGAATGTTACCTGAAAGCGGTTTCACGTGAAAGCGATTTCACGAATTAGCCGGAACGTTACTAAATCTTTATAATTACTTCACCGACGCCATTTATAGAAGAAACTCGAACAAAATCGATTTTCATTTCGGCATCATTTAGGTTCGAATCGATGTCACCGGTGAATCCGCCGCCCATTGCCAGGTTGGTGATGATGTAGAACGGGTGATCAAAAACCCACTCGTGAGGCGCCACATCGGCTCGAATCTTTCGCGAAAATGGC
>CAIJWY010000155.1 GCA_903824455.1 uncultured Micrococcales bacterium | reverse complement strand
TGGTCGCCGAGCGAGAATTGGCAGCGACCATCGACAACCCGGTGGTGCTTGAAAACGGCGAAGTAACTTCGAACGGAAATTTCCACGGAGCGCCGGTTGCCTATGTGCTCGACTTTTTGGCGATTCCTGCCACCGACCTAGGTTCGATGAGTGAGCGACGAACCGACCGCGCACTCGACAAAGCTCGCAACTCCGGGTTAGAGCCATTCCTGGCTCACGATGCCGGAGTTGACTCTGGTCTAATGATTGCTCAGTACACCCAGGCCGCGCTGGTGAGCGAGAACAAGCGTTTAGCTAACCCGGCCAGTGTCGACAGCATTCCGTCATCGGCGATGCAGGAAGACCACGTTTCGATGGGTTGGCACGCTGGAATTAAACTGCGCAAGATCGTTGATAACCTGCGACGCATCCTGGCGATTGAACTGGTTACCGCTGCCCGAGCCGTTGAAATGCGAGCCCCGCTGAAACCGGCGAAGGTTACCGGTGAACTAATCACCAAGCTTCGTGCGGCGGGAGTGCCTGGCGTTGGACCAGATCGATTCCTTGCCCCTGAGTTAGCACTCGCCGAAGAAGTCTTGCGCTAAGTAAACTTTTAGGATGCTCGCCTTCCTTCCCGGACTCCTCACCGGACTTTCGCTTATCATCGCGATTGGGGCTCAGAATGCTTTTGTGATTCGCCAGGGACTAACTCGCAAATACGTGCTGATGACGGTGTTGGTCTGTCTCGTTTCAGACATAGTGCTAATGGCTGCCGGTGTTGCCGGTCTCGGAGTGCTAATTCTCCAGGTGAGCTGGCTCCTAGAAGTTCTTCGATGGTTCGGGGTTGCCTACCTGGTTTGGTTCGCCTACGGCTCGGTGAAATCTGCATTTAAAAATGACGCACTAAAGACCGAGGGTGAGCACTCTGGCACGCGCAAGCAGGTGCTGCTTTCGGTCTTGGCCATAACCTGGCTCAACCCGCACGTTTATCTAGACACCGTCATCCTGGTTGGAAGCATTGCCAATACCTTCAAGGCGAATGCCTGGTTCTTTGGTCTCGGAGCGATGGCCGGAAGCGTTCTCTGGTTCTTTGGTCTCGGCTTCGGAGCCAAAGCGGCCTCCGGCATCATGTCTAATCCAAAGTTTTGGAAAGTGCTCGATCTGGTAATTGCCGCCGTGATGGTGACAATCGCTGGGCTACTTGCGTTCTACCGATTTTCCTGATCCGCGGGTATTGCCGGCAGCACCGGCCACCACCACCGATAGGCCGATGAAGAACAAAATCAACCAGTACATGTTGACGATTGAGCCGAGACCCTGGGCCACAAATCCCAACAGCGGTGGTCCAACCAGAAACGACGCGTATCCGAACGTGCTCACGGTTGCCACCTTGCGGGCCGGGTTCGGCTGTTCCCCGGCTGCCGAAAGAAATAGCGGAAAGGCCAGGGCAACACCGATTCCCCAAAGCGCCGAGCCAAACCAAGCCATTGGCACACTGATCTTTGCCACCAGAATTAGCAGACCAATCAGACCAATGATGCCGGTAACTCGAAGTGTTAGCGCCTTACCAAATCGGTCTACCAAGCCACCACCGAAGAAACGCACAATTGTCATGGCTCCAATCAGAATTGCGTAAGCAACACCTGCCGTTGCGTGATCCTGACCGTAGTCGTCGACCAAACCGAGAGTGAGCCAGTCGTTTGAGGCGCCTTCACCTAAAGTCATGCCAAAGATACCGAGACCGAGCAACACCACAACTTTGCTGAAAATTGGTCCGGACTTTCCAGCCTTTTCTTCTTCGGTGTGAAGTCCGTTGTCTTTTGGCATGTGGCGAGTGTTGAGCATGGGCAACGCGTAAGCGATTGCGATCAGAATCCCCAGTTGCCAAAGGATATCAAAATGCACCGCAGCAGCAAGAGTTCCAACACCAGCTCCGGTAAGCGCACCAATCGAAAAGGCCGCGTGCATTTTTGGCATGGCGGCTCGTCCAAGTTTTTGCTCAATTGCCGAACCATCCACGTTCACTGCAACATCGGTCATGCCGGCACCAAAACCACTAATCAAACCAGCCAACGCAAAAATCAGGGGACTCTGAAACCCCAGTGAAAAGATGTAGCCCACCGAACCAACTGTCCAAATGGTGATGCCCAGCAATGCCACGAAGCGCGTTCCTCTATGAGCCACCAGTTTGCCCACGATCATTAGCCCAGACATTGCGCCAATTGAGCCAGCCACGAGTAGTAAACCAAGTTCGCCAACACTCACCTGCAGAATTTCACGAACCAGAGGAAGACGAACCATCAGCGAAGCGCCCACCACGCCCATCACGGTGAAGTAAATCAGGATTGTCCGGTGCCAAGCGCGCAGGTTCACGGTGGCCAAAGTAGTCAATGCTTCGGACCTTCTTTGATCGCCTTCTTGTAAAGGTCAATCATCTTGGCGGTTAGTTGGCTCTGCAAAACCGACCATTCGCCGGTGTCT
>CAIJWY010000154.1 GCA_903824455.1 uncultured Micrococcales bacterium | reverse complement strand
TGGCGGGTTAGAGGCACGATTACTGCGATCAAAGATGCAACTATTAGGAAGGCTAGATCGACGCGAGATTCCTCTTCGAGAGTCACGCCAAACTTAAAGTTTTGACCAGTTTTTTCGTCGCGAAGCTTACGAACGGCAAGGTAACCGAAAAATGCCATTGCCGGCCAACCTAGACCCAAAAGTAGCCGGTTGGCTCCGGTTAGGTTAGCTGACGCATAGGCGGCCATTGTTGGGTCAGAACCGGCTGCATATGCAAAATAAAAGTCGACCACGTATTCGGGAAGAATTGCGATAACGGCCAGTAAGGCAATCGAAAGACCTCCTCGCAAATCAAGCTCGGCGGCTTCGCTGATCCAACCGAGAACGAATGCACCTGCAACCACAGCGCCACCGAAGGCAAGCATTCCAACCACCGGACTAATCTTCGAGTGGCTAAGTTCTAGGAAAAGGCCAGGCACGGTGAGTGCGAAAGTGATCACAAAAGGCAAGAAGAGTCGAACCCAGTATTTGGCTCCTGAGGCAGGGGTCAGAGTTTGCGACAATTTTTCTCCTAGATAATCTCGCAGCCAATGGCTGACAACTTAGTTAAGGCTAAACCACTTGAGTCTTGTGCTACCCCGACAGTTAGCTGTGAAAGCACCCGAACTTGAAGACCGAATGCCTTCGAGTCGAGTGCCGAGGCTAAAACGCAATAATCGGTTGCGATTCCCACGATATCTACTTCGTTTACCTCAAGCTCAGTGATTAATTCGGGAAAGGTTACTCCAGCACGGTTGGTGCCTTCGAAAATTGAATAGGCAGGTTTACCCTGACCTTTTTCTATGTGGAGGTCGATCATCGAGAGGTCTAGATTTGGGTGGTATTCGGCCCCGGCGGTGTCGCTAACACAGTGAGCTGGCCAGGTATTCACGAAGTCTGGTTCTTCTCCGGCGGCAGCAAAGTGCCCGCCGTTATCGCTATTGGCATCGTGCCAGTCTCGAGAAGCAATAACTATGTCGTAGTCGTTCTGATGTTCAACGAGATAATTTGTAATTCCCGATGCAACGGCTGCGCCGCCTTCCACAGCTAACGACCCGCCTTCGCAAAAGTCGTTCTGCACGTCGATGATAAAAAGAGCTTTAGTCATTAGATAGTTCGAGGCCGCAGTTGTAAAAACCGGTAGCGAGGTTATCAATGGCAAGCTTCGTATTCTTGTTCGTGGCCGAGCCAGAAGCCAGAATGGCAAAGGCGAGACGAGAACCGTCTTTGGCGTTCAGGTAGCCAACCAGGGCATATGCGCGGTAGATGCTTCCGGTCTTGGCAAAGATTTGACCGCGAGCAACCGAGTTTTTGCCGCCAAAGCGACCGGCTAAAGTTCCTGACTTACCTGAAATTGGCAATCCCTTTAGAACGCTCTGAAGGTTGGCGTCGCCGCCTAGGATCTTGGCCATTAGGTTGTTGTAAAACGCCGGTGAGATCAAATCATTTTTAGATTCACCTGAGCCATCTTTGATTACCACACCAGCCCAGTCGAGACCCATAGTGTTCAGAGCCTTCTGGTAACCCATCTGAATTGATTCAAGGTTTGATGGAAGACCTTGAGAGATGGCAACGTGACGGGCCAGATACTCGGCGATTGTGTTGTCGCTCGCCGAAATCATGTAGTTGATTAGCGTTGGCAGTTTGGCCGACTTCACTTCGGCAATCTTGGAAGCGCCGTTGGCAGCGATTCCAGAACTGATGTCGGCGTTAGCAGCAATCGCACCCAAGGCTTTTTTGAATTCTCGCGCAGCACGACCGGTTGGATCGGTGCTCCTAGCAGAGGTGGCTGCCTTGGGGTTGGCGCGATCGCCATCGACCATGAGCGAGGTAATCAGAGGCTGGTAGCCACCGGTTCGCTCGGCAATTGGCCAGCTAGATTCCCAAGTTGATCCGGTAATCAGAGTTGAGTCGATAACTAGGTGCTTGATTTCGGTGATGCCCTGGGCCAACGCCCAGTCGTTCACCTGCTGAGCTAAATCGCTCAGGCGAGGAGCTCCAGAATAAACAGATGAACCTGTTGCCAAGCGCGAAAGAGTTGGGTCGCCGCCACCAACTAGCACAACCGTGTCTGGCTTCGCTGCCGAGTAGACCACTTTGGTGGTGATCCTGAAGTTTGGGCCGAGGGCTTGCATGGCAGCCGTTGCGGTAACAAGCTTTATCGATGAAGCAGTGATGGCAGGATTTTTGCCGCCGTTATCGTAGAGAACTTTGCCACTGGCTAAATCGATAACCTGAGCAGAAAGTGTTCCAAGCCTGGCATCGGCTGATTGGTCTTTCACGGAGCAGGCAGCCGGGTTTGCGGTTGGGGTATCGGTAGCAGTAGTGGTTGGAGTTCCGGTTGGAGTGCCCGACGGGGTGCCGGTTGCGCTAATTCCCCAGATAGTTAAACCGAGCACGAGAGCGCCGCTGGTGGCGCCAAGCAGGGTTTGCTTCAGAAACTCAAACCTAGGTTTGTCGTTGCTCAAAATTTCTCCAATGCGACTTTCCGTTCAAGTCTAACCAAGCCCCTAGACATGCCTAGACTTCATATATGCGCCCTGTGAAAAATGCCTTAGCCGTCCTCGCAGTATTCCTATTTTTGATCTTCCAAACCAACCCGTCTTTTGCCCACACCGAGGTTGATAGCACCTCGCCAGCCGCCGGTGAAACCGTGGCTCCGGGTGAACAGGTGGTTAGCGTTCAGTTCACCGACAAAATCCTGGAACTGGCAAATTCAACTGAAATCTTGGTGGTTGACCCATCTGGGAACGAAGTTCACGCCGACTGCTCTGGAGTCGAAGAAAATCGCATTTACACCAATGCCTTTCTTCCCACCGAAGGAGACTACGAGGTAACTTGGAGAACTTTGGCCGAAGATGGGCACCCGATCAGTGGCAAGTTCAGCTTCAGCGTGTCTGGTAACGCCGAAACCGAGTACACCACTCCGGCCTGCGCCACCGATACTCCAACCACGGAACCAACGCCAAAGGTTATTGCTACTCCGCTGGCAAGCGAACCAGAAACCATGGCTGACTCCAACGAAGCCCTCTCACCATTCGTGGGCTCCGGGCTGGCAGTGGTCGGTGTGGCCGTGGTTGCGTGGCTATTGTTCCGCAAAGCTCGCAAGCCTAAAGAGTAGACCCGCAAACGTAGAGCTTTTCGACCACGTCGTCGATGGCATTCTTGGTTCCAACGCCAACGTAACGTCCGTGCTTTCTATCTGACACAGCGAAAATCGCAAAAGCAATCTGGTGCGCATCGGCTGTGGTGATCAACCCAGCCAGGCTATAGACGCTTCCGATGTATCCGGTCTTAGCTCGAATACTTCCGTAGGGAATGACCAAATCGTATTGTTTAGTGTCCTTGTTATAGGTCAGGAATCGGCCGCCCAGAGTTCCTCCATCCCCCGAGGTTGCCATTAGTCCTGGAAGCAGGGCAATGTCGCTCTCCGGATTAGCCGCGGCACTCATTAGAGCCACCAGAAGCATTGGAGTCACCTGATTGGTTGACGCCAAACCGGAAGCATCTTTCATAACCAGCTTTTTATGGTCGACACCGAGACTCGCGAACAGGCGTCGACCCATCGACTGAACCGATGTGTACTTATTTGGCAGCCGAAGAGCCAGTTCGGTGTGTCTCGCAATTACTTCGGTTTCGGTATTGTCAGAAATTCTAAGAGCGTGACGAATCCAGTTCTCGATAGGCTGAGATTCCTTGGAAACTAGGACGATTGCAGTGGCCGGAGTTACTCCTTTTACAACCTTCGCGTCTTTGGCGGCTTCGCCCAACCAGGTTTTGAAGAAACGGCCAACCTGCGCGGTTGGATCTAAAACCCTGACACCGCTATAGGCCTTGTCGGTTAGATCCGGGTTCACTCGACCGGCATCAACCATGAGACCGGTGACCGGTGAAATGTCGCCGTTGGTTCTGGAATAGGCCAACCAATTCGGGTTCCAGGTTGGGCCCTTGAAGAAGGTGTCATCCAGGATGATTTTGTTAATCACAGTGCCAGCTGGCAGTGCCGCGAGCGCTTCACTGGCAAGAATCCGAAGTTTCGCAGGGTGCGCGCCGGGCAGGTAATAGGTTGTGTAGGAAGTTGAGCCAACCCGAGAAAGGGTGTGGTCTCCCCCTCCACGTAGCACTAGAGTTCCTGGCTCCTCAGGGATGGTCAATACCGATGTGGTTGCTCGATACGGGAGCGCACCCGAAACAAGTCTGGGCTTCACAATAAATTTGATGGCAGCCGCCGCGGTGATGGTCTTCATTACCGAGGCCGAAGCAGTCTGCTGATTGGAGCGCACGTTCACCAGCACTTTGCCAGAGGTGACATCTACCGCGTAGGCGTAAAGCCTGCCAAGCTTGGCCGCCGCCAGTTCACTCTTTATTGGAGTGCAGGTGTCACCCTGAGCCGGCAGCGAGCCTACCAGTAGCAAACTGAGTGCAGAGCTGGCCGCAATCAACAGCCGAATTAACTTGCTCACCTGTCTAGGGTATCGACTATAGGATTTCAGCGCCGATCAGTCGAATGACCTCGGCGCAAACTTCTAGGTTCGCTAGTGATTCAGCGTGTGATTCGTATGGCGATTCCAAGAGACCCTGATCTAGGAACGATGCCAGAGCGGTTGCCTGGTAGCTAAGACCTTCGTGGCCGATAACTGCCGACTCGTCTTTCCAAGTGGTTGGTGCTGAGTTGAAATCAACCGAACGCAGTTCCAACTTGCTTGGGATAAAGAACTCCGGGCCAACATCGAGTTTGGCTTTGGTTCCAGCGATTTGGCCGATGCCAGGTATTGCTGCTCTTCCGGAAACGAGAACGTAGGCTCGGGCACCGCTGGCGTATTGCAGCTGAACCGAAACCTCTTCGTCGATGCCGTCTTGGTTGAGCACTCCCTGAGCGGTGATCTTGGTTGGGTTTCCAAGGAAGGTTTGGCAGAAGCTGATTGGGTAGATACCCATGTCGGTGAAAGGGTCGCCGTGACCCTTTTTCCAGAGACGTGCCTGATCCAGGTTTGCCTGAGCCATCGAAACGTTCACCAGTTCGATATCGCCCATTGCCTCGTTGGCAACCAGCTGTCGAATGATGTCGTACTGCGGAAGATATCGGGTCCACATCGCTTCCATCGCCAAAACACCCTTGGCCTTGGCGGCAGCAAAGATTTCGGCGGCTTCGCTGGGGATGAGGGTGACTGGTTTTTCAATCAGAACGTGCTTGCCGGCGGCAATTGCCAAAAGCGCGTGGTCTTTGTGTTGACTCGGCAAAGTTGGGATGTAGATCACGTCGATGTCGTCGCGGGCCAACAAATCTTCGTAGTTGTCGTGGCTTTGCAGGTTGAATCGAGCAGCAAATTCGGCGGCCTTTCCAGGCGTTCTAGATGCCACAGCCACAATCTGTTGTTTGGCATGCTTCTGCACGCCGGTTACGAAAGCTTCAGCGATGCCGGCGGCTCCCATGATTCCCCAGCGATAGGAGGTGACGCTGGCTGGGTCGATGAGATTTGGGGTTGGGAAAGTGAAGGTCATGGCTCTAATAGTAGGCGGTAAACTTTTTTAGTTACTTCGGTAACTCGCCACCCTAGCTCAGTCGGTA
>CAIJWY010000153.1 GCA_903824455.1 uncultured Micrococcales bacterium | reverse complement strand
TAGGTCTTCAAGGCTGCCGAACTCAATAGCAATCGTGCCTTTGCCGGTGCCAATCGATATTTTTACTTTAGTGCTTAGGTGATCGCCGACCTGCTCCGCCAAACCCTTCAACATATCCTGGCGGCCGCCTGGGCGAACCTTGCCTTTGCCGCCCCCGCCAGGCTTGGCAATAGCCACAATTTCCTCGAGGCTTCGAACCGAAAGGCCCTCGTTAATTACCTTGTTGGCCAGATCCAGCTGACGTGAAGGATCCTCAATTGCGAGAAGTGCGCGGGCGTGACCTGCGCTAAGAACACCGGCAGCTACCTTGCGCTGCACCTCGGCTGGAAGTTTCAAAAGGCGAATCGAGTTGGTGATCTTCGGGCGTGAGCGACCAATGCGGTTGGCCAACTCTTCCTGGGTGATTCCGAAATCTTCCAACAGCTGCTGGTAGGCGCTGGCCTCTTCCAGCGGGTTCAGGTCGCTTCGGTGGAGGTTCTCCAAAAGTGCGTCGCGAAGCATGTTCTCATCGGCGGTTTCGCGGATTACTGCTGGAATCTTGGCTAGGCCGGCTTCCTTCGACGCACGAAGGCGACGCTCTCCCATGATCAGCTCGTACTTGCCTGCTTCACCGGGGATGGAGCGAACCACAATCGGCTGAAGAACACCAAGTTCTTTGATTGAGTGAACCAGTTCGGTAAAGGCCTCCGGTTCGAAAACGCTGCGTGGCTGCTTGGCGTTCGGGCGAATCGAGTTTATGTCTAGATGACCGAAGCGAGCGCCTGGTACGGGCACCAGGTTTTCTCCGGTGCTTCCGCCGGCCGGGAAGAATACGTCGATCGGTGCTTCATTTGGATTATCCGAAGTAGGAATCAGTGCGCCGATTCCACGGCCGAGTCCGATGCGCTTATCTGCCAAGTTGTGCTCCTCTGGTTGCTATTTCAATTGCTGCCTCAAGATACGCCACGGAACCTGGGGAACGGCGATCATGAGTGATTACGGTTCGGTTAAAGCTTGGGGCCTCCGAAACTCGAACGGCTCGGGGGATGACTGAATTTAGAGTTAGGGTTGGGAACTTTTCGCGCACAAAGTTGACCACATCTTCGGCCAGACGAGTTCGGCCGTCATACATGGTGAGTAAGACGGTTGACAGTTCTAGCTTCGGGTTCAACTGCTGGCGAACTAGTTCTATGTATTTCATCAGCTGGTCAACGCCTTCGAGGGCATAGTACTCGCACTGAATTGGAACCAAAATCTCTCGAGCGGCGGTCCAGGCGTTAATGGTGAGCAGACCGAGGCTTGGCGGGCAGTCGATAAAAATGTAATCGGGTGGAGACATGGTGGTCTCGAGATACCGTTCGATGGCGGTTTTGAGACGTTGTTCTCTGGCAACGGCCGAAGCCATCTCCATTTCGACTCCGGTTAGGTGAATCGTGGCTGGAACGCAGTACAGCCCGGGTAGCTCCGAGCTAATCTGAATCACGTCTTCAAGTTCGGCCTCGCCCATCAAAACCTCGTAGAGGCTGCGAATTTCGGCGTGGTGAGGGATGTTGAGGGCCGTGGAGGCGTTTCCCTGAGGATCTAGGTCTAGAACCAGCACCCGCATGCCCTTGCTGGCCAGCGCCGCGGCGATGTTTACGGTGGTGGTGGTCTTGCCAACGCCGCCCTTTTGGTTAGAAACCGTGAAAATTCGGGTATTGGCCGGCTTAGTTAGCACCGCAGCGTCGATCCTGGCCAGCTTCTGAAAGCTTTGGCTCAGTTCTTGGGCTAGGGGAGTGTCGTTGATTTCACTCATATTTATCGAGATGTTTCACGTGAAACATGGGTGACGTCGAAGGTTTCAATGCTGTGTTGCCAGCCGGTTGGTTCCGCGCTGACTTCCAAGCGGTTGGCTGGGTAACCCAAGCCGGGCAGAACCGTCGCAGTTGTTACTGCTGTTGCCGCTGCAGGCTCTTTACTCGACATCTTTTTCTCCAAAACTTCCCCGAAATCAGACTAACTTAGTTCGAACAACCAAAGTCGGTTCTGAGAGCAATCCGGAGCCCGCGTGCTCGATGTGGAAGCTGGCAATACCGAACTTCTTCTGCAAACGCTTGGCGTCTTCGATTTCCTCAGCAGCCTTTGAGCCTTTGAGAGCCAAAATCTCTCCGCCGTGGCGCACTAAAGGCACGCACAACCGAAGAAGCTTCGGCATGGCCGATAACGCCCTGGCGGTAGCGATGTCAAAGGCTTCGCCAACTTCCTCGGCG
Source organism: uncultured Micrococcales bacterium (assembly GCA_903824455.1). Taxonomy (GTDB): domain Bacteria; phylum Actinomycetota; class Actinomycetes; order Actinomycetales; family Microbacteriaceae; genus Rhodoluna. The sequence goes on along the minus strand of CAIJWY010000153.1, from coordinate 1,815 downwards.
CGGGCACGAAGAATCTCGACATTGGTGAGTCCAAGTTCTTCAACGATGCTAATTAACCAGTCGGAACGGCGTTCCATAGGCTCGATCAGGGTGAAATTGGTGTCTGGAAGCACAATTGCCATAGGAATCCCCGGTAAGCCGGCGCCTGAGCCGATGTCGCATACCGATTTTCCTGGGCCAACCAGCTCGGCAACTACCGCCGAGTTCAGAATGTGGCGAGTCCAGAGCCTAGGCATCTCTCTCGGGCCTAGAAGCCCCAGTAGATCGCTATCACGCACTAGTGCGGCGGCATAGCGGCGAGCAAGCTCGATTCTGCTGCCAAAAATTTGTGCTGCGACCGCCGGTTCAGCCTCCGGCTCAAAAGTCTCTTCAATCATTGGTTCTAATCTTTCATGTTTCACGTGAAACATACAAAAGAAAAAGGCCGAGCAGGTGCCCGGCCTGATTCAACTAAACCTTACGCCGGCTTGATGACAATGTGCCGGTCGCGGCCTTCGCCCTCTGATTCAGAGGTGAGTCCCGAGTCGGCAATAACATCGTGGGCTATTTTGCGCTCGTAAGAGCTCATTGGCTTCATTGGAACGGCTTCGCCGGTCTCACGAACCTTTTCGATAACCTTGTTCACAATTCGAGCAAGTTCGTCGGCGCGCTTCTGGCGAGATCCCCCAACGTCGAGAATTAGGCGGCTGAAGCTGGTGGTCTTCACTTGAACCGCTAGACGAGTCAACTCCTGCAGTGCTTCAACGGTTTCTGGCTCCGAGATCAGGCGTAGATTCCCGCCCTGTTCGGAAGAGATCTCAAGGTAAGCGCGTCCCTGACGCACGTCGATGTCGATGTCGCCGTCTAGGTCAAAAATGTCTAGAAGTTCTTCTAGATAATCGGCGGCAATGTCGCCTTCTTCTTCAAGCGCCTTGGTGCTTACCTCTGGTGCGTCAGTGGCTTCCGAAACCTCGGCGGTTTCGATAACTTCTGCTACTTCAGTTGCTTCTACTTTTTCTTTTTTAGGCATTGGTTGTTCTCCTGCTTATTTACGCTTCTTGCCGCGCTTGCCAACCGGTTGGTTGCGCTGGCGCGGGGTTTCTTCTTCAATGGTTTCGGGTGTGGCGGCGGGTAACTTGCCACGCTTCTCTAAACGAGCCTGGCGATCGTGCCAAGCCTTAGAGCCTTCGGTAGGCATACGGCGAATTACCACAAACTGCTGGCCCATGGTCCAGAAGTTAGAAGTTAGCCAGTAGAACATAACGCCCAGTGGGAAGCTGATGCCTGAGATCGCGAAGATGACAGGGAAAATCCAAAGCATGATTTTCTGAGTCTGCATGTATTGGGTGTTCTGAACGTTGGCAGGGTTCTGGTTCTTGGCGATGATCTGCTTCTGAGTAATGAACTGAGTGGCGGTCATTACCACGATCATCACGGCTGCCATGATCTTAACTTCATTGGACTCGGTACCTATGAAGGTGTCTTTTAGTGACGCACCAAAGAAGGTGGCTTTCTGAAAAGACTCAGCCAGGGTTACGTCCATAAGCCCGACACCAGCGTGTCCGCCTTGGGCGTTAGTTAGCACAAAGAAAAGGCTGGTGAAAATCGGCATCTGCACCAGAAGCGGAAGGCATGAGCTCATTGGGTTGGAGCCAGTGCGCTTGTAGATCGCCATCTGCTCTTGAGCCATCTTCTGGCGGGATTCCTGATCGGTCTTGCCCTTGTAGCGCTTCTGAAGAGCGGCTAGCTCGGGCTGAGCCAAAACCATGTTGCGCTGGCTCTTAATTTGCCTTACGAAAAGTGGAATTAGGGCTGCACGAACTACGAGCACCATGC
>CAIJWY010000152.1 GCA_903824455.1 uncultured Micrococcales bacterium | reverse complement strand
GAATACTTCGTGAGTTACTACGACTATTACCAACCGGAAGCCTACGTTCCACAAACAGACACCTTCATTGAAAAAGACTCGTCGATAAATGATGAAGTTGAAAGGCTTAGATACAAGGCCACCATGAGCCTGCTGTCGCGACGAGACGTAATCGTTGTGTCTACTGTTTCTTGCATTTACGGACTAGGTGCGCCGGCTGAATACCTAAATCAAGCGATTTCCCTACAGGTAGGAGACAAAGTAGACCGAGACGACCTGATTCGCCGGTTCGTTGAACTTCAGTACAAAAGAAATGACTACGATTTCTCACGTGGGAATTTCAGAGTCAAAGGGGACACGGTGGAAATCATCCCCGTCTACGACGAAGTTGCCACGCGTATCGAATTCTTCGGCGACATTATCGAAGCGATCTATTCTTTATCTCCGCTAACCGGAGAAGTAATCTCGTCTTTACCACACGCCGCCGTCTTCCCAGCAAGCTACTACGTTGCCCCTCCCGAGCAAATGGGTCGAGCCATTGAAGCTATCGAAGATGAACTGGCAATCAGGCTCCGAGATTTAGAGGGTCAGGGGAAACTGCTCGAGGCTCAACGACTAAAAATGAGAACGTCATTTGATTTAGAAATGATTAGGGAGATTGGCTTTTGTTCGGGAATCGAAAATTACTCTCGACACATTGATGGACGAGAACAAGGTAGTGCACCGAGCTGCCTGCTCGATTTCTTCCCAGAAGATTTCTTGACCGTAATCGATGAGTCACACGTGACCGTGCCACAGATTGGCGCCATGTATGAAGGAGATTCATCGCGAAAGCGAACTCTGGTGGAACACGGTTTTCGGCTTCCTTCTGCCCTGGATAACCGACCGCTTAAGTTCTCTGAATTCGAGGAGCGAATTGGCCAAACGGTGTATCTATCGGCAACACCTGGCAAGTACGAATTAGCAAGAGCCGACGGCTATGTCGAGCAAATCATTCGACCAACCGGACTAATCGACCCAGCTATCGTGGTCAAGCCCGTCAAGGGTCAGATAGACGACTTGCTGGAACAGATTCGACTACGCACCGCCAAAAATGAACGCGTCCTTGTTACCACCTTGACTAAGAAGATGGCAGAGGACCTAAACGAGTTCCTAAACGAATCTGGCATCAAAGTGCGCTATTTGCACAGCGACGTTGACACCCTGCGACGAGTGGAGTTACTGACCGAACTGCGAGCCGGGGTCTACGACGTTCTGGTCGGCATCAATCTATTGCGAGAAGGTCTAGATTTACCAGAAGTCTCTTTGGTGTCGATTCTGGATGCGGATAAGCAGGGCTTCCTTCGCTCGGCAACATCACTAATTCAAACGATTGGCCGCGCCGCTCGAAATGTTAATGGCGAAGTGCATATGTATGCCGACAAAATGACGCCGGCAATGGAAAAGGCAATCGACGAGACGGATCGTAGACGAGCGAAACAGGTTGCCTACAACAAGAAACATGGCATCGATCCAAAGCCGCTTAGAAAGAAGATCGCCGATCTAACCGATCAGATTCAACGTGAGGAAGTTGATACCGCGCAACTTGTTGAATCGCTCAAGGCAGGTAAGTCGAAGGTTCGCAGTAGGTCGGCTAGCTCCACAAACGTTGACGAACTATTAGCCACAATCCTCGAGCTCGAGAGTGAAATGCGGCTAGCGGCCGGAGAGCTTAAATTCGAACTGGCAGCCAGGCTGCGAGATGAAATCTCAGACATGAAGCGTTCGCTTAGAGACATCCAACGGCACGCCTGAGATTTAGACTAGATAGGTGAGTCGACTAAATCCAGAGAATAAGCTGCACGTAAAAGGTGCCAGAGTTCATAATCTCAAAAACATTGATCTAGAGATTCCGAGGGACGCGCTAGTTGTTTTCACCGGTCTTTCTGGCTCCGGAAAGTCATCACTTGCGTTCGACACTATCTTCGCTGAGGGTCAACGACGTTACGTGGAGTCACTATCGGCTTATGCGAGGCAGTTCCTCGGTCAGGTTGATCGTCCCGACGTTGACTTTATCGAGGGTCTTTCTCCAGCCGTGTCGATTGACCAGAAATCAACCAACCGCAACCCGCGCTCAACAGTTGGCACCATAACAGAGATTCACGACTATCTGCGCTTGCTGTGGGCCCGTATCGGAATTCCACACTGTGCCGAATGTGGCGAAAGAATCATCAAACAGACGCCTCAACAAATTGTCGATCAAATTCTTGAGTTGCCTGCTGGCACAAAGTTTCAAATCTTGGCTCCTTTGGTAGTTCAGAAAAAGGGCGAGTTTGTTGACCTGTTCGCTTCGCTAACAGCCCAGGGTTTCTCGCGAGTAACAGTCGACGGTGAATTGGTTCAGCTGAGCGAGGCTAAACCACTGAAGAAGACCTTCAAACACGACATCTCGGTGGTGGTTGACCGGTTGGTCTCCAAGGCAGACATTGTTCAAAGACTGACCGACTCCGTAGAAACGGCTTTGAAGTTGGCTTCTGGCCGGCTGATATTGGATTTGGTTGACGCTCCGAAGGATGCCTCCAAGCGCACTTTTAGTGAAAAGATGTCTTGTCCAAACGAGCATGAACTTACCGTTACTGAAATTGAGCCACGGACCTTCTCCTTCAACGCACCGTTTGGGGCCTGCGCTGCCTGCAGCGGCCTAGGCACGAAGATGGCGGTTGAACCAGCTCTAGTGATTGGCGATCCCGGCGCGAGTATTAGCGGGGGAGTTCTCCTACCCTGGTCGACTCCAGGTAAAGGTCTCTACGGGTTCTTTACTCGCGTTCTCGAATCATTATCGGCCGAACTCGGGTTCTCCTTGGACACTCCTTGGAAAGACCTCAATGAAGACATTCAGGAAGCAGTTCTGTTCGGAAACAACTTCGATGTAAAGGTTAAATGGAAGAACAAGTACGGTCGCGAACTTCGCTACACCTCTGGTTTTGAGGGGGTGCTCACCTACATTGAAAGAAAATGGCTGGAGAGCGACAACGACTTTCAGCGTGGCCGTTGGGCAGGGTATCTGAGGGAAATTGACTGTGCAGAATGCGGCGGAACGAGACTTAAGGCGGAGGTTCTAGCCGTCAAGGTTCACGGCCAATCTATTGCCAATGTGGCACATTTGAGCCTGCGCGAGTGCAACTCTTTCTTCCAAAATCTAAAACTCGACGAGCGTGACGCCAAAATTGCAGCTCAGGTACTGCGTGAAATTCAAGCTCGTCTCGTCTTCTTGCTCGACGTTGGGTTGGATTACCTCTCACTTGAGCGAGCCGCAGGAACTCTTTCTGGTGGAGAGGCACAACGGATCAGACTGGCAACGCAAATCGGTTCAGGTTTAACCGGGGTTCTCTACGTGCTTGACGAACCGAGCATCGGCTTGCATCAGCGCGATAACCTCAGGCTCATCGAGACGCTTATGAAGTTGCGTGACCTAGGAAACACCCTGGTTGTGGTCGAACACGACGAGGACACCATCAAGTCTTCAGACTGGATTGTTGACATTGGACCCGGCGCTGGCGTTCACGGCGGAGAAGTGGTGCATTCAGGCACCTATGAAGATCTATTGAAGAATCCGAGATCTATCACTGGAAGCTTTTTGAGTGGCCGAGAAAAGATTGCGACTCCAGATAAACGCCGATCGATCGACTGGAAACGTAAGGTTACTGTGGTTGGCGCCAAAGAAAACAACCTTAAGGATGTAACGGCAGAGTTTCCACTCGGAGTCCTAACCGCCGTTACCGGGGTGAGTGGTTCTGGTAAGTCTTCGCTCGTTAATGACATTCTCTATCAGGTACTAGCCAACGGGCTCAATGGCGCCAAGGGAGTTCCTGGCAGACACACCAGAGTGGAAGGTCTTGAATTACTCGACAAAGTTGTGCACGTTGATCAAAATCCGATTGGTCGCACACCTAGGTCGAACCCAGCAACTTACACCGGTGTTTTTGATCACATCAGAAAACTTTTCGCGGAAACCACCGAGGCTAAGGTTCGGGGCTACCAGCAGGGACGCTTTTCGTTCAATGTAAAGGGTGGACGTTGCGAGGCTTGTAGCGGAGACGGAACTCTGCGAATTGAAATGAACTTTCTTCCAGATGTTTACGTCTTGTGTGAGGTGTGCCACGGTCAGCGCTACAACCGTGAGACGCTTCAGGTTCACTACAAAGGCAAGAACATTTCCGAGGTTTTAGATTTGCCCATCGCTGATGCTGCTGAATTCTTTGCTCCGGTCTCTGCTATCGCCAGATACCTAGACACATTGGTGTCGGTTGGACTTGGCTACGTGAGGCTCGGTCAATCCGCTACCACTCTCTCCGGCGGCGAGGCCCAAAGAGTCAAACTTGCCACTGAGTTGCAAAAGCGAAGCAACGGTCGGTCGGTTTACGTCTTAGATGAACCAACCACAGGTTTGCACTTCGAGGACACACGCAAATTACTCCAGGTCCTGGGGAGTCTGGTGGATAAGGGCAACTCGGTTATCGTTATAGAGCACAACCTAGACGTAATCAAATGCGCCGATTGGGTCATCGACATGGGACCCGAGGGTGGCGCCGGCGGGGGCGAAGTTATTGCAGTCGGTACTCCTGAAGAAATTGCGAAGTCGGGCGCGAGCTTCACCGGCAAATTCCTAGGTAGATTGCTCTAATACCCATGAGCGCGCGCAAATCTTGGTTTCCCGCGACAGCAACCATCCCAATCAATCCAGGGGTATACCGCTGGTTCGACGCTCAGGATCGAGTGCTTTACGTCGGTAAGGCAAAGAATCTCCGAGCCAGACTAACCAGCTATTTTGCGAAGCCGGAAACCCTGCATGAACGCACCCGCCGGATGGTTGAGTCGGCAACGCGTATCGACTGGACGCTGGTTAATACCGAGTTTGAGGCATTGCAACTTGAATTCACTTGGATTAAGGAGTTCCACCCGCCATTCAACGTTCAGTTCCGAGATGATAAGAGTTACCCGTATCTAGCAATTTCTTTGGGCGAGGAGTTTCCACGAGTGTTCACAGCTAGAACCCGCGTCAAAGGCAAAACCAAATACTTTGGCCCCTACACCCAGGCCTGGGCGATCAGGGAAACCATCGACGGTCTGCTAAAAGTGTTCCCAATTAGAAGTTGCTCGGATTCCCAATTCAGCGGGGCCAGGGCAACCAATCGTGCCTGCCTACTGGCCGACATCGGAAAATGCTCAGCCCCGTGCATCTCAAAAATCAGTGCCGACGACCATCGATTGCTCGTCAATCAGTTCGCCGGTTTCGTTAGCGGCACGGACACCTCGCATCTAAAGACTCTCAAAGAGAAGATGCTCCAGGCATCAAATGATGAGAATTTCGAAATGGCTGCGCGCTACCGCGATCAACAGGGTGCACTTGAAGCCGTTGCGGCCAAAAGCGCGGTCGTACTCTACGACTCAGCAAACGCGGATGTCTTCGCACTGGAACTAGACGGTTATAGCGCAGCGGTAAGTATGTTTAATGTTCGCAAAGGGCGAATTAGGGGAGCCCGAGGGTGGGTCGTAGATCTTGAACTGGAGAGAACTGCCGAAGAGGTTATGGAATACACACTTCATAATATTTATGTTCTTGAAGGAGCAGAGGTTCCCAAGGAAGTCATTGTCACGGTAGCTCCGGCCGACGCACCACTTCTAGTGGAACTACTTTCATCACTTCGGGGAACTGCGGTTCGAATTCGAGTACCGGAGCGAGGCGACAAGAAGTCGTTGGCGGATACTGCCCAGATCAATGCCGCAAACTCGTTGGCCCAATTCAAGCTCAAGCGTGCCACCGACTTCACGGCACGATCGGTGGCTCTGGCCAACCTGCAAAAGTCGCTCGGTATGACGAGACTCCCGTTGGTAATTGAATGTTTTGACGTGTCACATCTTGCCGGCACCAATATTGTTGCTTCGAAGGTGGTATTCGTCGACGGTAAGCCCAAGAAGGACCTTTACCGGCGATACAACATTGCCGCAGCAAGCGATGACACCGACGCCATGAACCAAGTTCTCAAGAGGAGACTAGCCCTAGCGGTTCAAGAAGGAGACCTTCCAGATTTGATTTTGGTCGACGGCGCTAAGCCTCAGGTGAGCGCCGCGGTAGCTGCTGCCAAATCGGTGGGAATGGAAAGTTTGCCGATTGTTGGCATTGCCAAACGCCTCGAGGAAATTTGGCTACCGGGTGATTCTTTTCCAGTGCTATTACCAAGAGCGAGCGAGGAACTTTTTCTCATTCAGCACCTTCGCGATGAGTCTCATCGGTTCGCCATTGCGCACCAGCGACTAAAACGATCAGCAAGTATTTCGACGCAGCTTGAGGAAGTCGCTGGGCTTGGTCAAAAGCGTGCTCGAATTCTCCTGAAAACATTTGGATCAGCCAAACGGGTGAAGCTTGCAACAGAGCAAGAATTGGGTGATGTACCGGGAATTGGGCCGGCACTGGCGAAAGCTATTTACGTAACGTTACGAAAAGATTCAATTTAATCATCGGCGTGTCGCCCAAAGTCATAGACTCTTTTTCAGGAGAGAGAATGCCGAATTCCAATCATGAGTTGCTGGTAGTTACTGGCATGTCCGGCGCCGGCCGTTCAACGGTTGGGAACGCTCTTGAG
>CAIJWY010000151.1 GCA_903824455.1 uncultured Micrococcales bacterium | reverse complement strand
TCCATGTCGCGAATCCATGCGTCTAGCAGTGGTGCTACACCTCTCAGACCCATCGGGTCTTTGGGGTCGAGCAATGTAGCGGCACCGATTACGTGCGACAACCGATCACTTCCTTTACCTGTTTTAGTGGATGAAGAAAGGACCGGGTAAAAACCCAGTCCTTTCGACTACTTCTTTTATAAACCTTAGAACGAGTTGGTGTCTAGCGGAATACCAGGACCAAAAGTGGTCGCGATAGCAGCTTTCATAACGTACTTGCCCTTAGCGCTCGAAGGCTTCAAACGCATAACCTCTTCAAGAGCGGTGTTAAGGTTCTCAGCCAACTTCTCAGTGGTGAACGAAGCCTTGCCAACGATGAAGTGCAGGTTAGCCTGCTTGTCAACGCGGAACTCGATCTTTCCACCCTTGATGTCGGTAACAGCCTTAGCGGTGTCTGGGGTTACGGTACCGGTCTTCGGGTTTGGCATTAGGTTACGAGGACCTAGAACCTTACCTAGACGGCCAACCTTACCCATTAGGTCTGGGGTTGCAACTGCTGAGTCGAAGTCGGTCCAGCCGGCAGCTACCTTCTCGATCAGCTCGTCGCCGCCAACCTCGTCTGCGCCAGCAGCGCGGGCTGCGTCAGCAGCTGCACCGGTAGCGAACACGATAACGCGGGCGGTTTTACCAGTTCCGTTTGGAAGCGAAACGGTTCCACGGATCATCTGGTCTGCTTTGCGAGGGTCAACGCCGAGCTTGATAGCAACCTCGATGGTTGAATCAAACTTCGCCGAGCCAGTCTCGCGAACTAATGCAACAGCTTCTTCTGGAGTGTAAAACTTACCCTCTTCGATTTTTGCTGCTGCGGCCTCATAGGCCTTACTGCGCTTTGCCATTCTGTTGTTCCTTTCGGTCACAGTAGTGGTCTAACGAACCGCGCCCGGTTCTCCCACGACTATTGCTATTTTTTGCGTAAGTTTCTTTGTTGCTTATAGTTCGGTGGTGATACCCATTGAGCGGGCAGTACCGGCAATGATCTTCGCTGCGGCGTCAACGTCGTTGGCGTTCAGGTCGGTCATCTTCTGTTCAGCAATCTTGTAAAGAGCGTCCTTGCTTAGGCTGGCAACCTTCACGGTGTGAGGAGTGCCCGAACCCTTAGCAACTCCAGCGGCCTTCTTGATTAGCTCGGCTGCTGGTGGAGTCTTCAGGATGAAGGTGAAGCTACGGTCTTCGTAAACGGTGATCTCAACCGGTACCACGTTGCCACGCTGGTCGGCGGTGGCGTTGTTGTAGGCGGTGCAGAACTCCATGATGTTTACACCGTGCTGACCTAGCGCAGGTCCGATAGGTGGAGCTGGGTTAGCAGCGCCCGCCTGGATCTGAAGCTTGATCATGCCGGTGATCTTTTTCTTCGGTGCCATTATGTTTTCCTTTTACTTTGGTTTGTGAAACTTGTTTTGAAAAATTAGTTGAGCGGGCCAACCTGCTCGAAGCCGAGCTCGACCGGGGTCTCACGCTCGAACAGCGATACTAGAACGGTTAGCTTGTTGCTTTCAGGCTTGATCTCAGAGATGGTTCCAGGCAGACCAGCGAACGAACCGTCGCGGATCATGATGCTTTCGCCAACCTTGAAGTCGGTGGTGATTGGAATGTTCTTCGACTTGCCCTTCACCGCAACGCCGCTCTTCTGAGCTGCTTTGGCGGCCACATCTTCAGGAAGTTCAAACATCCAC
>CAIJWY010000150.1 GCA_903824455.1 uncultured Micrococcales bacterium | reverse complement strand
CGTGCGAGGGGCTTCGGTTGGTGAAGGGCTGGGTAACCAGTTCCTTGCCAACATTCGTGAAGCCGATGCCATCGCCCAGGTAGTGCGAGGATTTGTTGACCCAGACGTGATTCACGTTGACGGCAAGGTGGATGCGCACTCAGACATCGAGACCATCAACACCGAACTGATTCTTGCTGACATGCAGACCCTAGAAAAGGCCCGCACTCGCATCGAGAAGGAAGTAAAGGGCAAGAAAGCTGACCCTGCCACGCTCGATGTGGTCGACGAAGCTTTGAAGGAACTTAACGACGGAAAGCCGCTAAGCGCCACGAAGATTGACCTAACTCCGATCAAGGAGCTTGGCCTTCTTACCGCCAAACCGATTCTTTATGTTTTCAACGTGGACGAGAGCATTCTCGTCGACCCAGCGAAGAAGAAGGCGCTCGCGGACCTTGTTGCACCTTCGGAGGCTGTTTTCCTTGACGCCAAGGTTGAGAGCGAACTGATCGATCTCACTACCGAGGAAGCGAATGAGTTACTCGACTCACTGGGTCTCGGTGAGTCTGGTTTAGATCAGTTGGCTCGTGTTGGTTTCCACACGCTAGGTCTTCAGACTTACCTAACTGCTGGCCCTAAGGAGGCCCGCGCCTGGACCATTCGCATTGGCGACAAGGCTCCTCAAGCAGCCGGGGTTATTCACACCGACTTTGAGCGCGGCTTCATCAAGGCTGAAATTGTTTCGTTTGCTGATCTTGATGCTGCTGGTTCCATGGCCGATGCTAAGGCGGCCGGAAAGGTTCGCATGGAGGGCAAAGAATACGTAATGCACGACGGCGATGTGGTCGAGTTCCGTTTCAACGTCTAAAACGCCAAGGTTTCTCAGGTTCGGCACGTAGTCTTAGTTAATGACCGTATTAGTCGGCCGACAGACGGTCTCCCAATTCACTGAGATTTTGAACCGCGTAAAAAACGTGGGTCTACTCACTAAGAAGCCAAGCTTCTACATCATCCGTTTGATTGCCATTTCCGCGATCGCATCGGCTCTTTGGGTCGCTGGCGGATTCGTCGGAGCGCTGGTCGACCAACACTGGGCTTGGATCTTTCTGGCGTTTCTAGTTGTCGGTCTACTCGGAATTATGTCTGCCCAGTACGGATTCATTTCGCACGAGGCGGCTCACCGTCAGGTATTTAGAAACAACAAGGCAAATGACTGGCTGGGTCTAATTCTCGCTAACCTTTTTGCCGGTCTCAGCTACGGTTTTTGGTTGCGGAAGCACAATAAGCATCACCAAAAGCCAAATCAAATTGGCGAAGACCCCGACATCGCCATTCGAGTGCTTAGTTTCACTCCAGAATCACGTAACGAGAAAAAGGGCTTTGAGCGTTGGCTTTCAAACCGACAGGGTTACCTTTTCCCGTTCCTACTTCTCTTCACCGGTTTTGATTTGCTACTAGACAGCTTTGCCAGCCTGAAGCGTAAAGAACGAAAAATTGGAACCCGCACTTTGGAATTTGGTCTGATGATGGTGCGACAAGTTGCGCCTTACCTAGTGTTCACTCTCATGTTTGGCTGGGCCTGGGCAATTGCACTCTGGTTTTTCATGATGTTTATGTTTGGTTTCTTCATGGGAGCTGCCTTTGCTCCGAACCACAAGGGAATGCCCCTAATCGAGCGCGATGCCAAGATTGACTTTTTTCAGCGTCAGGTTCTTACCAGCAGAAACATTCGCGGCACCTGGCTAACCGACAACCTCATGGGCGGATTGAACTACCAAGTTGAGCACCACCTGTTTCCATCGATGGCCAGACCAAACCTCCGCAAGGCCCACGCGATCGTTCTTGAATACTGTAGAGAAAATTCGATTCCCCTGGTCGAAATGAATCTTCTGTCCAGCTATGCGGTTGTAATGCGCTATCTAAACGACGTTGGCTTGAGCAAAAACTCGGATCCGTTCGTGTGCCCAATGGTGGCAACACTTAGACCTAGAAGCTAGTCTGCCTAAACTGGAGAGCCTGGAAGCAGCAGTTTCGAAGCCTTAGCTTCATCAATGCCCAGCATTCCGAGGGCAATTACTAGTGCTTGTAAGTTTTCTTTCTCACTGCTTTTGGGGTTCATTAGGTGGTCTTCAAGAGCTGAAGATAAGCAGGCAATCACGTTTCTGGTTCTAAGTTCAGGGTTGTCGATCTTTAATTCCCCAGACTTGGTGAGTCTCTTTACGTGAGCTAACAGATTCGCCGACGTAATCGGTGCCATTCGAAACGCCACTTCTCGGTTTTTGGTTACTAATTGGGCGATGAGCGGGTGAGTCCGCTTGAGTTGCAAAAATGCTTTCATCGGGGCGACCAGTTGTTTCAGAGGCTCGTCGGATTCGCTAAAAGTGGCAAAGGTGTCTCTTTCCCACTCATGCATGGCTTCCAAAAGAGCTACTTGAACCATTTCTTCTCGACCGGCAAAGTGTTTGTATATGGTGCTGACCGCCATGCCGGCAGCGTTCGCCACATCTTCTAGATTGGTGTCCGGCCCCTTCTCGGCAAGCACTTGCTGTGCCGCAGATATAAGCGCCAGGCGATTGCGAAGGTAATAAGCGCTTTTTCTGCCCTGTGCCGGTTCCTTGAAGTTCATAGGCGAATTCTATTTTCTTTCGGCTCTGCAATTGCTTTGAAATGACCCATGATGAATAATAGAAGCAGTTTCTATTATTCACTCTAGTCAAGGAGAAACAATTGAAAATCAAAGGCCTGTTAGTAGCACTAACTCTGGTTTCGTCAATGATGACCGTAACTCCGGCGTTTGCGTTGGGTGAAACGCTGGATCAGGTGTCGAATTCGCCTGGCTATGCAAATGCAGGAGTCAGCACTCAAACCGAGAGGTACCAATCATTCACGGCCGGATTGTCAGGACCGCTAGCTCGACTTGATCTATCACTAAGTAGGGCGACCTCGGAAACCACGGAACCAATTTCCGTGAAGTTGATTTCCACCGACGTTTCCGGTGAGCCGAATTCAACGGATGTGCTTGCTCAAACCTCAATTCCGGCAAACCGAGTTGGTAAAAGCAAGTCATGGGTGAGAGTGATTTTCCCTACCCCTTACTCCCTAGATGCTGGAACCAAATACGCATTACTTGTTACCACTTCTCAAAACCCGGACCCAAATGCCAATGGTGAACAGGCTGGTTTCAATTGGTTTGGGAATGATTGGAATGAACCTGACTACGCAGATGGCTCGTCTAGTACACGTGTGATTTCCATGGATCGTTGGTATCGAAATGGTTACGACTTAGCATTCAGAACCTACTCTGGGGCCTATACCCAGCCGACCACCACTGTTACCTATGACTTGGATGGTGGTACCTCAGCCTTGCCGACTGAAGAGAACCAAGCCGAAGGCGACACCTTTCCTGTAGCCGATAACCCAACCAAGCCGGGATTCGTATTCAATGGCTGGACCAATCAGGGTGGAGACCTCTATGGCGGTTTCGATTACGTCAGAAGTGTTTACACCATGGGTCAGAGCAATGTTGTACTCAAAGCGAACTGGCTACCACTTGCCCACCCAATCTCGCGTCTTGTGCACAACAATGGCGGCGGCGGTGACTGGCACTGGTTTTGGAACGGTGGAGGCCTTCACGAAGGAACCGATGTTCAGCCAGGTTGGTGTGTAATCAACGGGCCTGGCTCTGACCCAAAAACATGGATCGTTACTGGACGTCAAAACGACGCGCAATCTGAATCCTTCTCGATAAACAGTCCGAACCAGTTTCAGGCAGCCGCTTATACGTTCTCGCCAGATCCAGACATCACCATCACGACTGGAGCGAGCCAAACTGTTATGCCGAATCAGGCAATTACCGCGACGGCAATAACCAACACCGGATGCGAGGCAAATAAATACTCAATTGAACCAGCCCTGCCCGCCGGATTGACTTTGAACGAAAGCACCGGAGTGATTAGCGGTTCACCAATCGCTAACCAGGCCAAAACTATCTACACCGTCACCGCTAAACGCTTCTTGAACGAAGATAATGTGGAACAACTCGATGTCGAAGGCATGCTGCAGGGTCAGGACACGGCCACCTTTGAACTTACTGTCGGTAAGCAGGCTTCGACTATTTCATTTCCAAAAATGAGCTTGTACTTCAAGCCAAACGTGACCACCCCAAGCCAGTTCGATCTTCTTCAGTTGAAGGCGGTGCTCGCGAAATACTCCAGAGGTGCAACAGTGAAAATTGTTGCCTATGTTTATGGCGCAAGCCAGAAATCATCTGCTTATTCCAGGAATCTGGCAAAGGCACTAGCTCAGGAAATAAAGAGAATTAGACCAACGTTGAGAACTCAAATTTCTTTGGCTAATTGCAATTCGGCTCCCCGAGCGGCAAGAGGCTCGGTGTGGACGACTCGAAGTTTCCGAGTGGACCTAGTTAAGTAATTACAGGTTTTGAAGTGCCGAGTTGAGCACGATTCCAGCGCCCTCTCTCGGTAAGACCTCTACTCGACCGCTAACTGAGTTGCGGCGGAACAGTAGGTTGGCGACGCCTGAAAGCTCGGCTGCTTTGGCGGTGCGTTCTTCGCCGCCATCAACGATGGTCACCTTGGTGCCGGCGGTTACGTAGAGACCGGCTTCAACCACCGAGTCGTCGCCGATTGAAATACCAACACCGGCATTTGCTCCGAGCAGCGCCCGGGCTCCAATGGAAACCTTGTGTTGGCCACCACCTGAAAGCGTGCCCATGATCGATGCGCCGCCGCCGATGTCTGAACCTTCACCCACGATTACGCCCTGTGAGATGCGACCTTCCACCATTGCGGTTCCGAGAGTTCCAGCATTGAAGTTCACAAAACCCTCGTGCATGATGGTGGTTCCAGGGGAGAGGTGAGCGCCTAGTCGCACTCGACTGGCGTCGGCAATTCTCACCTTTTTAGGGGTTACGTAGTCGACAAGTCGCGGGAACTTGTCGATCGCGTGAATGGTGATGCCGGCTCGCTGCAGGTGAGGGCGAACATCGTCGAGTTCGTCGATGGAAACAGGGCCGGCGCTGGTGAAGGCAACAATCGGAAGAGCGGCAATGAGTCCGTCGAGGTTTATCGAGTTTGGCTTGACCAGAAGGTGGCTGAGCAGGTGCAGTCGCAGGTAGGCGTCGGCGGTTGAAGTTACGGCAAGTTCGAGATCGATTTCGGTTCTGACCACCTGAGTTGTGACTCTGCGTCGGGGGTCTTCGCCAACCAGGGTATCGAGTTCTTTTGGCACAACCCATAGGGCGTCGGTCTTTGGTGCTTCACCAAGCTGAGGGTTTGGATACCAGGTGTCGAGCACGGTTCCATCGGACGCGATGGTAGCTAGGCCATGGCCCCAAGCCTTACCGGCTGCAAAAGTCGTTTCAGTCACCTGTCTAGGTTACAAGGTAGGCTCGATTTCATGCCTGTTACACCGCTTGACGCCACTGGAGACGTGGTTTCCCTCACCGAAGCCATCTGCAACATATCTTCGGTTTCCGGCGATGAGCGCGCTCTGGCAGATGCCATCGAGCAGGTTCTGACCTCTCAGCCTCATCTCGAGGTGATTCGTGACGGTGATGCTCTGGTAGCTCGAACCAATCTAGGACGTACCTCTCGAGTAGTTATTGCCGGACACATCGATGTGGTGCCAGTGGCAGACAATCTTCCGGTGCGACGAGTTGTGATTGACGGCGAAGATTCGCTTTGGGGCCGCGGCACTGTCGATATGAAGGGTGGGGTAGCGGTTCAACTGATACTCGCCTGCGAGTTGACTTCGCCGAAGATGGACGTGACTTGGATTTTCTACGACCACGAAGAGGTCGATGTTTCGCTAAACGGGCTTGGTCGTCTTTCTCGAAACCATCCAGAATTAATTAGGGGCGATTTTGCTGTGCTTTGCGAGCCAACCGCTGCCGTAATCGAGGGCGGTTGCAACGGAACCATGCGAGTGGCGGTTACTACTTCGGGTCTCAAGGCTCACTCAGCTCGTCCTTGGATGGGCAAGAATGCCATTCACGGCTTGACCGAGGTGCTTGCGCGACTTTCATCCAACGAACCTGAAACGGTTTCAGTTGAGGGTCTCGATTACCGCGAAAGTTTGAATGCGGTAATGGTTTCCGGAGGTATTGCCAGCAACGTGATTCCAGATTCGGCAACGGTTACCGTGAACTACCGGTTTGCTCCGAGTAAGTCTCTGGCCGACGCCGAAAGTTATTTGCGTTCATTCTTTGAAGGATTCGAAGTTGAGGTTATCGATGCTGCCGCGGGAGCTCGTCCTGGTTTAGACCGGCTAGCAGCAAAGGCTTTCGTTGACGCGATCGGCGTGACGGCTCGTCCGAAGTATGGCTGGACCGATGTTGCGCGCTTCAGCGAACTGGGTATTCCAGCTGTGAACTATGGGCCTGGTGACCCAAACAAGGCTCACGCCGACGACGAGAGCGTGCCCGTGGCACAAATTGAAGCCTGCTACCAAGGTCTCAAGAATTGGCTACTTAACTGAACTGTTACCTTGCTCGGTAAATCTCGTACTTTTGGTCTGGGATAATGGTTATAAGGCTATTTGCCAGTAATTCAAGGAGCAATGCATCAAATGGCAGTTCAAAAACCACGTGGCAACGACGGACCGGTAAAGGTCGAGCGTGACAGCAGGGGAAACATTATTTTTCATCTACCTCTTGAAGGCGGAGGCCGATTTGTGGCAGCCGTAAGCGAGCAGGAAGCTCAGGAGATCATTTCCGAGTTTCAAGCAGTCGTCAAGAAATAAGGCATAAAAAAAGACCCGGTCGAAAGATCGGGTCTTTTGCTTTAACTACTTTCGTTTACTGGCCATTACGAGACCATCGCCAACCGTTGAAACTGCGGTGACAAAGTTTCCGTTTTGAGCCAAGAAGTTCATGGCATCTCGGTAGGCAACAGTGGCCTCATCGCGCATGGCCGGGTCTGGCACTCGATCGCGCCAAAGGGCATGGGCAATCACAACGGCTCCGCCTGGGCGAAGTAATCGCACCGATTCGTGAAGTTGCTCCTCGAGTGTTTCTTTGTCGGCGTCTAGGAACACCAAATCGTAGGCGGCATCGGCCATGTTCGACATAACCTCGGTAACTTTTCCCGAGATCACCCTGGTGCGGTTGTTGGCAATGTTGGCATCTTGAAAAGCAAGCTTTGCGGCCGCTTGGTAATCGGGTTCGTCATCGATGGTGGCCAAGATTGAGTTGGTTGAGGCACTGAGTAACCACAGACCGCTCACACCGGCACCGGTGCCAGCTTCAACAATCGACTTGGCGCCAAGAGAGCTGGCGATAAACGCTAGCTGAGCGCCGGTGGCCGGGGTAACGCATTCGATGCCAAACTCATCGGCACGGGCACGAGCCTTTAGCGTTGAAACCGGCTCTTCGATGAATTCTTCTACGAACTTCCAGCTGGTAATTTTGTCGACCATGCCTCAAGGATAGAGCCCTCAGTTGTTCAAATGCGGTAGGGGGCTAGTAGCCTGTAAGGGTGTTTGGTCTAAGCGGCGAGAAGTTATTGATTCTCGGCATAATTGCGGTCATTGTGCTCGGTCCCGAGCGCCTTCCCGAGTATGCCAAGGGTCTCGCCAACATCATCAAAAGCTTGCGACGAATGGCCGCCGG
>CAIJWY010000149.1 GCA_903824455.1 uncultured Micrococcales bacterium | reverse complement strand
CGTCTTCCCAACCAGCGTTCACGTTGCCGTGACCTCAGCACTGATCCACGACCTAATCCCAAGCCTCGACCACCTGGCTAAGTCGCTGGAAGCAAAAGCAAAGCTTTGGGCAACCGTGGTTAAGGCCGGACGCACCCACCTCATGGATGCCACCCCGGTAACAATGGGTCAGGAGTTCGGCGGTTACGCGGCTCAGATTCGTTACGCCATCGAACGAGTGCAAAGCACCATAGTAAGAGTTGCCGAAGTTCCTCTCGGCGGAACCGCGGTTGGCACCGGAATTAACACCCCAAAGGGATTCCCTCAGGAAGTTATTCGCCTACTTGCCTCAGAAACCAAGCTTCCCATTACCGAAGCCCGCGACCACTTTGAAGCACAAGGTGCAAGAGATGCTCTGGTTGAAGGCATGGGCGCGCTAAGAGTTCTCGCCGTCAGCCTCACCAAGATCAACAACGACCTCCGCTGGATGGGCTCTGGCCCGAACGCCGGCCTAGGTGAACTTCACATCCCAGATTTGCAGCCAGGCTCTTCAATCATGCCCGGCAAGGTTAACCCGGTAATCCCGGAAGCCGTGATGATGGTTTGCGCCAGAGTAATTGGCAACGACGCCACCGTTGCCTGGGCTGGTGCCACCGGAAACTTCGAACTCAATGTTGCCATCCCGGTTATGGGTAACGCACTACTCGAGTCGATTCGCCTGCTGAGCAACAGCATGCGCCTACTTGCCGACAAGACCATCACGGGCCTTGAGGTTAACCAGGAGCGCGCACTTGCGCTTGCCGAATCAAGCCCAAGCATCGTTACTCCTCTAAACAAATTCATCGGCTACGAAGCAGCCGCCAAGATTGCCAAGCACGCCGTTGCCAAGAGCATCACGGTTCGCGAGGCAACCATCGAGCTCGGCTACGTCGACGGCGACAAGCTGACCATGGAACAACTCGACAAGGCGCTCAACGTGTTATCGATGACCAAGCCGGCTGACTAACCACCGCCCAAAAACCAATCAACAGATACGGCCCGAGAGCAATAGTGCTCCGGGTCGTCATCTTTTTGAAAAGAAACCCAACCAGAATCACCACACTGGCGATCCCAAAAGACCAGAGCGTGGCTTTCCATACCAGCGACGGACCAAACCAAGCCAACAACAGGGATAACCCCGCCACGAGCTTCACATCGCCCATGCCAATCCAGCCACGAAGACTGAACAAGGTTCCCACGGTAAACAAGATTGCGCTTATCGCGAGAGCGGTAAGAACTCGACTCCACTCAAAGGTCAGCACCAATCCCAAGAGCGAGATCACGAAACCAGGAATGGTTATCTTGTTGGGAAGTCGTCGTTCTCGAAAGTCGATCACCATGAGCGGGATTGTTGTGGCGGCAAAGAAACCGACACCGATTAATGGAAGCATCACCACAAGTTATTGCAGTTTCAATAACCAATGGGTAAGTTTTCCACAGGGTCAGCATTGCTACATGACTGACGTGTTTCCCAAGTAGAGATGCTAGTTGTCGAGAAGTTCCGTAACAAGAGCCGCGATTGCTGAACGCTCCGAGCGCATCAGAGTAACGTGACCAAACAGATCTTGACCCTTTAGAGCTTCGATGACTGCGGCGATGCCGTCGTGGCGACCAACGCGAAGGTTGTCGCGCTGGGCTACGTCGTGGGTGAGGACCACCTTTGAGTTTTGTCCGATTCGGCTGAGGACTGTTAGAAGAACGTTTCGTTCCAGCGATTGTGCTTCGTCAACGATCACGAAGGCGTCGTGAAGCGAACGTCCGCGAATGTGAGTGAGCGGAAGAACTTCGAGGATGCCTCGTTCCACAACGTGGTTCACGACCTCTTTGGAGACTAGTGCGCCAAGGGTGTCGAAGATTGCCTGACCCCAAGGGTTCATCTTCTCCCCTTCGGTTCCAGGGAGAAAGCCGATGTCTTGACCGCCTACGGCATAGATCGGGCGGAAGACCATGATTTTCTTGTGAGCGCGGCGTTCGAGAACTGCTTCAAGCGCGGCACATAGAGCTAGAGCCGACTTACCGGTACCG
>CAIJWY010000148.1 GCA_903824455.1 uncultured Micrococcales bacterium | reverse complement strand
GAAGCCAAGGTCGAGGGTCTCGTTCTGGAAAGCACCATCGACGGCTCTAAAACCGACCTAGAAATTACCGGCCTATTCATTGCCATCGGATCAGACCCCCGCGTTGGCCTGGTTCAGGGCAAGCTAGATCTTTCTGACGATCACTTCATCAAGGTCGACGGACGTTCATCGCGCACCAGCATTCCAGGCGTTTTTGCCTGTGGCGACGTAATCGACCCAACCTACCGCCAAGCCATCACCGCAGCCGGATCCGGCTGTGTGGCAGCGCTCGACGCCGAGCACTTCCTAACCGCATAAGAACTAAGTAAAACTAAGGAGTAACAATGTCGCAGAATGTAACCGCAGCAAACTTCACCGAAGTTGTGCTGAACAGCGAAAAGCCCGTTTTGGTCGACTTTTGGGCAGAATGGTGTGGTCCGTGCCGCATGGTTGGGCCAATCCTCGACGAAATCGGTGCCGAATACGCCGATAAGATCACCATCGTCAAGGTAAACGTTGACGAAGAGCCACATCTGGCCGCCGAATACCAGATCACCGGTATCCCGGCCATGAAGGTATTCCAAAACGGCAAGATTGTGAAGGAAATGGTTGGCGCCAAGCCAAAGCCAGCCCTTCTGGCCGACCTCGAAGGCATCATTTAGTTAGTCTTTGACCCGCTTTGGCGGTTAGGCTTGTTTGTCATGAGTGCAAACCTTGGCAATAACCTAGATCCGTGGCTTTCGGCTTACGCCGAACGCGCCCACACGTTATCGGTGTCCGAGGTACGAGCGCTATTCGCGGTAGTTAGCCGCCCAGAAGTTGTTTCCCTAGCCGGTGGCATGCCTTATGTGACTGCCCTTCCTAAGGAATTGCTCGAAAAGTCTTATACCCACCTCATGGCAACCAAGGGTGACCTGGCCATTCAGTATGGCGGCGGACAGGGCGATTTGACCCTGCGCGACCAAGTTCGCGAGCTTATGGCTCTAGAGGGCATACGTTCTTCGGTTGAAGATATCGTTATGACCACTGGCTCTCAGCACGGTTTGGAGCTGTTGAGCGGTCTTTTCATCGACCAAGGCGACGTGGTTTTGGCCGAAGGCCCGAGTTATGTTGGAGCCCTTGGCATTTTCCGCCACTATCAGGCACACGTTGAGCATGTTTACACAGACCATGACGGAATGAGCCCGGAAGCGTTGGAAGAGGCCATCGATCGCCTCAAAGAAGCCGGGCGAACCATAAAGTTCCTCTACCTGGTGCCTAATTTTGCTAACCCGTCCGGTGTGACTCTGGCCAAGGAACGTCGTCCTAAGATTCTGGAAATCTGTAAGCGTCACCACATTTTGGTTCTGGAGGACAATCCTTACGGCCTTTTGTACTTCGATAAGCCGGTTCCGGATGCTCTTCGGTCGATGGACGAAGAGGGGGTCATCTATTTGGGATCTTTCTCCAAGATTTTGGCGCCAGGCTTCCGGGTTGGCTACGTTTTGGCTCCCCCGGCCATTCGCGACAAGCTGGTTTTGGCGCAGGAGTCGGCTATTTTGTGCCCAAGCTCGTTCTCCCAGATGATGATTAGCGAATATCTTGCCAACAGCGATTGGCAGGGTCAGATCGACACCTTCCGCGGGGTTTACCGCGAGCGTAAAGACGCGGCTCTCGGTGCGATGCACGAGTTTTTGCCGAAATTACACACCACCGAACCCGATGGCGGTTTCTACCTGTGGGTAACTTTGCCGGACGGCGTTGATTCAAAGGCAATGCTGCCCCTGGCCGTGAAGGAATTGGTTGCCTACACCCCAGGAACCGCGTTCTACGGCGATGGCACCGGTCACAACAAGCTTCGGGTTTGCTACTCTTACCCGACCCCGGAAAGAATTCGTCTCGGAATTCAACGTTTGGCCACAGTAATCAACCGTCAAACCGAACTTCTCGATACTTTTGGCACGAAAGGAGCAGCAAATTGATTCCAAAACCTAAACAGAGCGGAAAATTGCGCATTCAGGTTCTAGCCGGAGGTATTTCTCATGAACGCGAGGTCTCGCTCAAATCTGGACGCAGAGTAGCGGACGCATTGATTGAGCAGGGGGCTAGCGTAATCATTCGCGAACCAGACTCGGATTTGCTGTCGAATATCAAAAAAGATAAGCCAGACGTGATTTGGCCTTGTTTGCACGGTGCCACTGGCGAAGACGGTGCACTACGCGATATTTTGGCCCTGACCGGCGTTCCTTTTGTGGGTGCTACCGCAGCCGCCGCACGTTTGTCGTGGGATAAGTCGATCGCCAAGATTTTGGTTGAAAAGGCTGGCATTCAAACTCCAAATTCGGTGACTCTGCCAAAGGAATCTTTCCGAGAACTCGATGCCGAGGGCGTTTTGAAGGCAATTTCGGCGTCTTTGGCCTTTCCGGTGGTCGTGAAACCGGCTCGATCCGGTTCGGCGCAGGGTGTGACCATCGTTCGCAAGCAGGATCAGCTCTCCAGGGCCATGATCGACGCCTATGTTTACTGCGATGTCGCAATTATCGAGAAATTTGTCGAGGGAACCGAGCTCGCGATCAGTGTGATCAACCTAGGCGCGGGGCCAATCGCCCTGCCAGCGGTAGAGGTCGAGTCATCCACGGGTCAATTCGGCTACCAGGAACGCTATACGGCCGGGGAAACCAATTACTTCGTTCCCGCTCGCCTAACCAAGGCTGTGGCCGAACGCGCTGCGAAGATGGCAATTCAGGCTCACGAATCGCTCGGTTTGCGCCATTTGTCGCGAGTAGACCTGATTGTGGACAAAAAAGGCACACCGTGGTTCTTGGAAGCCAATGTTTTACCTGGTCTTACCGAAACCTCTCTGCTCCCGCAGGCGGTTTTGGCAGCTGGACATTCACTCGGCGATGTTTATACCTCCTTGGCCGAATCGGCTTTGCGAGGTCGCGGCTAGTTTAGACTTTTAGTCTAGTATTCGGCGTCTACGCCGATTTCCTTCACGATGCGCTTTAGGTCTTCAAGGCTGCCGAACTCAATAGCAATCGTGCCTTTGCCGGTGCCAATCGATATTTTTACTTTAGTGCTTAGGTGATCGCCGACCTGCTCCGCCAAACCCTTCAACATATCCTGGCGGCCGCCTGGGCGAACCTT
>CAIJWY010000147.1 GCA_903824455.1 uncultured Micrococcales bacterium | reverse complement strand
AGCGTAGACAGCTACGACGCCACGCGAGTGAAAAAGGGTAAGCCCTACGTTGAGCGCCTAGCTCACCGCATGTGCAACACCATGAGGGGCAAAAACAAGCCGGTAGCGCCTTGGTCGAAAGATATTTTCGTGGTTGACCCAAGCCCGCTGGTTGAAGTTGTTGAACGATTAGACCGCAAGGGTGGTCGCGAGGTTGTGGCTCGTTGTCCAGATCTCAAAGACGCCACGGAAGCCTCGGAGTGGCTGCTCGATCGGCTTTCCCGCCTGGCACCAAAAGTGAATTTCACCACCGAACTAAACCCCGGCGGTGGCCAATACATGTTGGTGCTTCGGGTCAACTAGGGCTGAAAGACTTCAATTCCAAGCGACTTGGCGGCTTTTGCAACAGCCTTGTCGGTGGTGGCGAGAATCGAGTCTTCCGATGCGGCTAGGTGAATGGCACAAACATCGGTCATCTTCAAACCGGTGGTTGCTCGCAGCGTAGCCAAATCCTCGGTCTGAAGCAGCGAATTGGAATCAAGTTTGATTCCTAGCCCTTCAATTCCCATTTTGAAAGCATCCTTAACCCCAGCCTTGATTGGGTAGACCAGGATCTCGGCGTGATTAATTGCAGACATCATCAATTTGTCGGCAGTGGTCTGGAACATGAAGTCGACCGCCCATTGGTGATGCGGGTCGTTGTCGTCGTATAGACCGATGATGACTCCGGCATCGAGTACTACTCTGGCCATCCAGCCCTCAGCTCTTCGCGCCAGTTGGCAGGCCAGATACCAGAGAGACTTCCGGCCACCTCAAGTACAGCCTTTCGACGAGCCTCTAAACGCTCGTTTTTCTCGGCTTCAAGAGATTCGATCCCGCGGTCGAGTAGGCGTCTTAGTAATTCGGCGCGTTCATCGGCAAGTTCTGGCCATAATCGCGCGGCATCATCAATCGCCTTAGCGAGCGCATCGCTTTCGGTGATCATGTGTCTGTTTCTTAGAGTTGGCATGGCAAAAGTGTAACACAAAACACGTAAGTGCAACACTAATTTCAACTATCCCAATCTCTGGAGATAAGTCGGGAAATTTTAGGTAGAATTTCTTCAAAGTGCGAATAAATTCCGCAGATGGAGTCAAAATGGCAAATATCCTTATCGACCAGGCACACAATCAAGCCTGGGCAATCGACGCGGACGACGCCACCAGGATGAACCCTGCCAACCCGGCCGATGCGAGCTACGGGAAACTAGCCACTTCGCTCGAAGCTTTTGGTCACAAGATCGCGTCGCACAAGACCGGTCTTATCGATTTAGCTGCCCTTTCCGAAGTCGATCTTTTGATCATTCCCCACGCATCTGCCGACGAATGGGAAAAGACTCTCGGCAACGGTTCGCCGATCCTCGCTGAAACCGAACTGGCAGCTATTGAAAAGTTCGTGGCCGATGGTGGCGGGCTACTCATTCTGGGAGAGACCGAACAACCGAAATACGGAAACAACTTCAATCAGTTGAGCGAACTATTCGGAATCACCATCGCCAACGCAACGGTCCAAGACCCGGAGAGAAGTTTCAAAGACGTTGCCACCTGGATTCGTCCTGAATTTGAACGTCACGTTGAATCAGATTTCTCATATCGCGTTGAAGGTATTTGTCTCTATCGAGCCGGAGCACTCGAGTCGAGCGCAACCAGCGATTCCGAAGTCATCATGCGTTCAAGTGAAAGCGCTAACCCTAAAGCTGCGCCGCTCGGAATAGCTGTGAAGCACCAGACCGGTCGGGTAATTGTTTTGGCCGATTCGGATCTCTTCGGCGACGACTCGATTGAAGATCTCGACAACCGACAATTTCTTTTAAACATCACCGGCTGGTTGGCTAACGCGAGAGTTGTGGCCAACGCCGATCTCGCCAAAAAGAGCAACTGGGCTCTGACCGACAAAAACTGGTTGAAGTTGCAGGCAACTGTTGAAGCGCTTCGACCAATGCAAGCCAAAGACGGCTCGATAAACACCGACGAGCATTCTTCCGAGAACGCGTCGAAGTTGGTCGACGACGTTCTAAGCTCAATCGAAGACCTGGCGCCAAAATTTGCTCACCAAGCCGAATACTTCGCTG
Source organism: uncultured Micrococcales bacterium (assembly GCA_903824455.1). GTDB lineage: Bacteria > Actinomycetota > Actinomycetes > Actinomycetales > Microbacteriaceae > Rhodoluna. The sequence continues at coordinate 1,253 of CAIJWY010000147.1, read as the reverse complement.
CCGTGAAAACCGATATCGAGAACTGGCGAAGCGGTGGCTTCGGCGTACCCGACTATTACGACTCGCTGCAGCTGTTCCGCCCTGATCTGAACCGCCGCAACAACGTGGAAACGCTAGCTGTGTTCTCGATGTATACCCAGAACGGTAACCCGAACCGAAACCTGGAAGCTCTGGTAATCAACACCTTCTGGCCAGACTGGTTGGCTGCCAAAGAGCAGAAGTACAACAACCCAGCCTTTATCCCAATCGAGTTCTTGGCATTCACCTCCGCCTACGACACCAACTCGGCCGTGTTCTTCCCAGAAACCGTGGCAACTCGTGAAGTTGCAACCTATTTCTGGGGCGGAATCTTCTGCGACCGCGAGGCGGCTCGGTTCCGAATGGTGTCAAAGGCCGCGAAGGAACTTCTCTACCTGCCGCTTCCAGCAGACGCCGAACGCTTGATTAGCGACCAGTATTTGGCTCAGGAAACCTATGTTCTCTGGGACCTAATCCACGATCGCACCCACTCACGCGGAGATCTGCCGTTTGACCCGTTCATGATCAAACAGCGCATGCCGTTTTGGATGTATGCCCTCGAAGAACTTCGCTGCGACCTTTCCACCTTCCGCGAAACCTTGGTGCTCGATGCCGAGGGCGATCGCCTGGCTAAATACATGCGCTACGCAATCCTGTTCGATCGTCTATTCCGTTTCCCAATCACTGGCGACCGCGTTCGAAACTACGACGGCTTGGGCGGGCAAATCATCTTCGCTCACCTTCACAAAACCGGAGCACTGCAGTGGACAGATAACCGCTTGGCTTTCGACTGGGACAAAGTGACTCAAGCGGTGGTTGAACTATGCGAGCAGGTTGAGGCGCTCTATCACGACGGCATCAACCGCTCTCGGTTAGCACAGTGGATTGCCGCCTACGAGTTTGTGAGCGGTTTGGTTCAACCTCACCCAGCATCCAACTGGGCAAAAGGAGCAGACCACCTGCCAACCGAAGGTGAACTCAAGGAAATGGTGAATCTGGTTCTAGACGACGAGTTCCCACTCAACGTTTTCTATGACACCCTAAATCGCAATCTTTCAGACGTAATCAAAGCGACCAAGGGCATCACCGCTTAGCGGCTGGCATAATTTCATCATGGACTCTTTAGATCGCCGCATCGTAAGCCACTTGGCCACCGACTCAAGCGCGTCGATTGGTGAACTCTCAGATATCCTCGACGTGCCCAGCTCCACTCTTCACCAGCGCATCAAGCGTTT
>CAIJWY010000146.1 GCA_903824455.1 uncultured Micrococcales bacterium | reverse complement strand
GTAATGCTTACGATTTAGTAGTGACGTAAACTGCGTCAAAAGGAGAATCATGGAAATCGTTTGGATCGTGCTGGCTGTAGCAGCCCTCGTAGGTATCTTCCTCTGGGCAACTTACAACGGCCTAGTGGCTTTGAACACTCGCGTTGATGAAGCCTGGAGCGATATCACCATTCAGCTGAAGCGTCGTGCCGACCTAATCCCAAACCTTATCGAAACAGTGAAGGGCTATGCCACTCACGAGCGTGAGCTATTCGAGAACGTAACCAAAGCGCGTGCCGCTACCGTATCGCCAGATGTTCTGTCTAGCCCCGGTAAAGCCGCCAAGGCCGAAGGTGACCTTCAGAACACCCTAAAGAGCCTATTCATGGTGGCCGAGGCTTACCCTCAGCTTCAGGCAAACCAGAACTTCCTTGCGCTTCAGCAGGAACTAACCGACACCGAAGACAAGATCATGGCTTCTCGCCGGTTCTACAACGGTGGCGTTCGTGAACTCAACATCAAGATCAAGCAGTTCCCACAGGTGCTGTTTGTCTCAGGTCTTGGATTCACCGCTCGCGAGTTCTTCGAGGTTGCCGATGCCGCAGCCATCCAGGAACCACCTCAGGTCAAGTTCTAACAGGAGCCTAAATGTATCGGGCGATTGCGGCCAATAAGCGCAACACCATCTTCATCATTCTTGGTTTTGTGGCGCTATTAGGTGGTTTGGCTTACGCCTGGGGTGTTTACTCCGGCGACGGTTCGAGCGTGATTCCAATCATCCTGTTCGTGCTCGGGTACACGGTGTTCCAGTACTTTGCCTCGACTTCGATCGCGGTGGCAATGTCTGGAGCGGTTCCGATTCAGAAGGCTGACAACCCCAGACTTTGGCGAATCGTTGAGAACATTTCGATTTCGCAGGGTATGCCCATGCCTAAGGTTTACATCATTCCGGATGAAGCACCAAACGCGTTTGCCACCGGCCGCAACCCTGAACACTCGGTTGTGGCTGCAACCAGTGGGCTTCTCGCAATCATGGATGACAAAGAGCTCGAAGGCGTGATGGCTCACGAAATGGGTCACGTGAAGAACTACGACATTCTGGTTTCAACAATCGTTTTCGGTTTGATTTCGGCAATCGGTATTTTGGCCGACTTCGCGATGCGAATGGCATTTTGGTCGAGTGCTGGTCGCCGCGACGATCGTGACAACGGATTCGGCGCACTGTTGCTTCTGGTAGGCATAGTTGGCAGCATCATCGCCTTCCTGATTGGCCCACTTATCAACGCTGCCGTTTCACGTCAGCGCGAATACCTTGCCGATGCCACCAGCGCCGAGATTACTCGCTACCCAGAAGGCCTGGCTTCGGCACTTCAAAAGCTGGGCGAATATGGTCGTCCAATGCGTCGCAAGAGTGCGGCCATGGCTCACATGTACATTTCCGACCCGGTGAAACCAGGATTTGTTGAGCGAATGTTCTCCACCCACCCGCCAATTCCCAAGCGAATCGAACGACTAAAGTCGATCGGAACCAAGTTCTAGGGACACGTTTCCCTTTTTGGCAATTTCAATTTCTTTCAAACCCTGCCACTTAGCAATATGACTCAGGTGTTTGATCACAGCACTTTTAGGGAACTTCGATAACTCAGATTCTTCAACCCAGCTAGATTGCACCTGCAACGTTTTCTGCTGACGGTTACTTTTCAAGTCCAGCCTGGCGATTAGCTCTCCGTTGTGCAACAGCGGAAGTGAGTAGTACCCGAAAACACGTTTCGGCTCGGGAACGTAGATCTCGATTTTGTAGTCGAATCCAAAGACGCGACTGGTTCGTTCACGATTCCAACAAACTGGGTCGAATGGGCTCAACACGGTGGTGCCCTGGTGAGTGGGCGGGGTTAGATTCACTTCCGGAATTGCATAGCCGGTCGTTTTCCATCCTTCGACTTCCAGTTTCATGAGCTTGCCATCTTCAGTGAGTTCCTGAATCAGGTGGCTCACTTTACTTGGCGACATTCGAAAGTAGTCGGCAAGGTCATTCTGAGTGCTGACCCCGAGAGAATTCGCGGCTCTCGTGAGCAAAACCTTTTTAGCTTCTGGCTGGCTCGGGGGACTAGCCATCAAATCACTTGGGAGCACTTGTTCGGGTAGAGCATAAATACGTTTGAACCCGCTTCGACCGCCCGACACTAGGGCGCCGCAGAAGAACATGCGCTCCAGAGTTCGCTTCACGTCGCTCCAGCCCCACCAGGATCCCTTTCTGGCGTGACCTGGGTGTTCGAAGTCGCTGGTGGTTAGAGGGCCGCGCTCTTTCAGTTCATTCGTGATCCAGGTTGCGAGTTTGGAGTCCCAAGTGGTGTATCGGTTATCACTCATGCGCCAGTGGAACAGCGGTAGATCCTGGGTTCTGATAATTGAAGCTTCGTGCGCCCAATACTCGATGAGCTCGGGGTTGAAGCCTCCGGTCAGGTCATCGAGTTCGCTCTTTTGGTAGCTGCCCAAGCGGGAAAACAGCGGCATGTAGTGGGCCCGTTCAAAAACGTTCACTGAGTCGACCTGCAATAGGTTGGTGCGGTCAAAAACATCCCAAACACTCTGGGGTCTAGCGTCGGAAAAGCCGAGAGCATCGAGTGCGATGGCCTTGGCCTCGGCTTTCGACAGGCTAATCAGGGGTTTCACAAACTAAACTCTAAACCAGAACAAAAACCAGAGGATTCCATGTCACTGCAACCAGCACAACCAGCGCCAACTCTC
>CAIJWY010000145.1 GCA_903824455.1 uncultured Micrococcales bacterium | reverse complement strand
CTACTCGGTTTGGCAAGAGGTGCCGGCGCCAGAAGTTTGAGCGGCATGGCCGAACTGACCGGTCGATACCTGAGGCCGATGCTGGGAATCACGCGTGAGACCACGGTGCAGGCTTGCCTGGATGCCGGGCTGGAAGCTTGGGATGACCCCCACAACACCGAAGAGCGGTTTGCCAGGGTTCGAGTGCGCGAAGCGGTTCTGCCGGTATTAGAAAAGGAACTCGGACCGGGCATTACCGAAGCTTTGGCTAGAACCGCCGATCAACTTCGTGAAGACGATGAGGTGCTCGATCACCTAGCCGAGCACGCTTACCAAGAAATTGTGAAAGCCGGATCGAACTCGCTCACCATTGCGGTGAAAGCGCTCGCGGATTTGGCGCCGGCCATTCGCTACCGAGTAATCCGCTTGGCCGGAACCACTCTCGGAGGGCACCTGCATCGCAGCCACGTGCTCGAAATCGATCGTCTGGTAACTAATTGGCACGGGCAGAAACCTCTGGCAGTGCCAAGCATTAGAGTAGAGAGAACGGGCGAAACAATCGTTCTAAGAAGCACAAACACACTCAAACCTGGAGCTTGCTAAGTGGATTTAGAAAAGGTATCTGACCAGATCACGAAGGTGCTGGTCACCGGCGAACAGATCGACGTCAGAATAAAAGAAATGGCCGCCGAACTTGATGCCAAGTATGTTGGCAAAGAGCTGTTACTGGTTGGAGTGCTCAAGGGCGCGGTAATGGTTATGGCCGACCTTTCTCGGGCGATGCAGATTCCAGTGACTATGGATTGGATGGCGGTCTCTTCTTACGGCTCCGGAACCCAGTCTTCGGGAGTGGTTCGAATCCTCAAAGACCTCGATGCCGATGTTCTCGGTCGCCACGTTTTGGTGGTTGAAGACATCATCGATTCCGGGCTCACGCTGTCTTGGTTGGTTGCCAACCTAAAGGCTCGTGGCGCTGCCTCGGTTGAAATCGTGGCGCTGCTTCGCAAGCCGGCTGCAGCCAAGGTAGAGGTCGAAGTGATGTTGGTCGGTTTCGATATCCCGAATGAATTCGTGGTTGGCTACGGTCTCGACTATGCCGAACGCTACCGAACACTTCGTGGAGTGGCCGTTTTGGCTCCATCGGTCTACTCATAGACTTTTACCCCCTCGGCGAACAACTGAATTTTTGGGGAAGTTCAGGCGGTAGCCTAGATGTTATTCCCCCTACACAACTAATTGGGAGAGGCCTAAGTCTTTGTCTGAAAACCTGAAGAAACTCTTGAAGGGTCCAGTTCTCTGGATCGCGCTTGCCATTGTTGCCATTTTCATCGGCTCGTCGCTCGGATCAACCGTTACCTTCCAAAAGGTAGACACCAGTTACGGCCTCCAGCTGATCCAAGACAGCAAAGCCAAGACTGTAAAAATCTACGACGGAGAACAGCGCGTCGACATTGTTTTGATTGGCAAGGACAGCAAAACCAAGAGCGATCACGTTCAGTTCTTCTACATTTCGCAGCGAGGACCGGCAGTTGCTCAGGCAGTCTCCGACGCCAACATCGTCGACGGTTTCAACGACGAAGTGCCGAACACCCCCTGGTATCTAAGCCTGCTGGGCACCATCTTCCCGATCCTGCTGATCGGTGGAATCTTTTATTTCCTAATGTCTGGAGCCGGTGGCGGTAACAGCCGAGCCATGAACTTTGGAAAGTCTCGCGCCAAGCTTGCCAATAAAGAGACTTCAAAAATAACTTTCAAAGACGTGGCCGGTGCCGATGAGGCAATCGAAGAGCTACAAGAAATCAAAGACTTCCTAAAGGAGCCGAAGAAGTTCCAGGCCCTAGGCGCCAAAATCCCTCGAGGAGTTTTGCTCTACGGCCCTCCGGGAACCGGTAAAACGCTAATCGCCAAGGCGGTGGCTGGCGAGGCTGGCGTTCCGTTCTTCAGCATCTCCGGTTCCGACTTTGTGGAAATGTTTGTTGGTGTTGGTGCGTCTCGCGTTCGCGACCTGTTCAATCAGGCCAAGCAGAGTGCCCCGGCAATCATCTTCGTCGACGAAATCGATGCCGTAGGTCGTCACCGCGGTGCCGGTATCGGTGGCGGTAACGATGAGCGCGAACAAACCCTGAACCAGTTGCTGGTTGAGATGGACGGGTTCGAAGAGAACACCGGGATCATCCTGATTGCAGCCACCAACCGACCAGACGTTTTAGACCCGGCTCTCCTTCGCCCTGGCCGCTTCGACCGTCAGATCGGGGTTACCGCTCCAGACCTAAACGGTCGCACTGAGATTTTGAAGGTTCACTCTGCCGGTAAGCCGCTCAAAGACGACGTTGACCTTTCGATGGTTGCCAGACGCACTCCTGGATTCACCGGCGCCGACCTAGCCAACGTGTTGAACGAGGCTGCTCTGCTCACCGCTCGCCTGAGCCTCAAGCAGATCACCAACGAAATTCTCGACGAGTCAATCGATCGCGTAATCGGTGGCCCGCAGAAGAAATCGCGATTGATGCAGGAGCAGGAGCGACTCAACACCGCTTACCACGAAGCCGGTCACGCCTTGGTGGCAGCTTCGCTAAACCACTCCGACCCGGTCAGCAAGATCACCATCATGCCTCGCGGTCGCGCTCTCGGTTACACCATGGTGTTGCCTTTGGAAGATCGTTACTCGGTTTCACGTAACCAACTTCTCGACCAGATTGCCTATGCCATGGGTGGACGCGTTGCCGAAGAGATCATCTTCCACGACCCAACCACCGGTGCCTCAAACGACTTTGAGAAGGCAACCAGCATCGCCCGAGCAATGGTTACCCAGTACGGTTTCTCTTCAACCCTCGGTTCGGTTAGCTTCTCCAACGGCGGCGAGGTGTTCATCGGCCGCGACATGGCTCAGACCAAGGAATACAGCGAAGCCACCGCACAGATTATCGATGCCGAAATTCGAGCAATTCTCGACAGCGCACAAGATGAGGCCCACCGCGCTCTCACTTTGAATCGCAAGGTTCTCGATGCCACCGCCAAGGCTTTGATGGAAAACGAAACTTTGAACTTCGATGAGATTGCCAAAATCTTCAAAGCGGTAAAGAAGCTTCCAAAGCGCACTCAGTGGCTTTCCAAGAAAACCAGACCGGTTTCCAACATCGCTCCGATTGCGATCCCTAAGAAGCGTGCCCCAAAGTTAGACCTTTCGCCAGCGCCAAAGGTCAAGGCGAAGCCAAAGTCGAAGCCAAAGGCGTAACGATGTTTGATTCCGAGCGGGTGAAGCGCGCGGTGGTCGAACTCATTTCGGCTATCGGTGAAGACCCTACTCGAAGCGAATTGGCGGCAACCCCGGATAAGTTTGCCGAAGCCTATGCTGAGTTTTTCAAAGGAATAGACCAAGACCCTTTGGCGGTGCTTGCCGAAACCTTCCCGGCTGAACATATCGAAGTTGTGATCCTAAAAGACATCGAATTCGTTTCCATGTGCGAACACCACCTCCTTCCGTTTACCGGAGTTGCCCACATCGCCTACCTACCGAGCGATCGGGTGATCGGCCTCGGCCGACTACCGAAACTGGTTGAGCTAATTGGCGCGAGACCGCAGCTTCAAGAAAACCTCACCGCTCAGATTGCCGATGCCCTCGAAACTGGGCTGGCAACAAAAGGCATAGTTGTGGTGATTGAGGCCAGGCACCACTGCGTGGTTTCGCGTGGCGCTCGCCAACCAGAAGCCAACACTGTGACCATGGCGGCTCGAGGCTGCTACGGTGAACCGGCAGCTCGCGCCGAAGTAATGGCGCTAATCAGCAAATGACCAAGCCACTGATCATGGGCGTGCTCAACATCACGCCCGATTCCTTTAGCGATGGCGGAAAGTTTGAAAGTGTCGAGGCGGCGGTTGCCCAGGCCAAACTCCTGATTTCTGAAGGAGCCGACATTCTCGACATCGGTGGCGAATCAACTCGTCCCGGTGCCGTGAGAGTTCCGATCGAACTCGAAATCGCGAGAGTGATTCCGGTAATTCAAGCCATCAGAAACCTCGGTGCCGAGATTTCCATCGACACCATGAACTCGGAAACCGCAGAGGCCGCGGTGGCAGCCGGAGCCACAATTATCAACGATGTCTCCGGGGGCAGAAACGACCCTCGAATCTTCGAGGTGGCCGCCAAAACCTCAAGCACACTGATCATTTCTCACTGGCGAGGCCACAGCACCGAAATGGATCAGCTGAACCAGTACCAAAACATCGGAGCCGAAGTGGCCAACGAGCTACTAGTGCAGGTGAATTTAGCCAAGGCGGCCGGAGTCACCAAAATAGTAATTGACCCAGGCCTGGGCTTTGCCAAAGACGTGGAACAGAATTGGCAACTGCTAGACGAGCTAGGAGAACTCGAGAAATTGGGTCTGCCAATCTTGATTGGTCCATCGCGCAAGCGGTTCATCGCAGCCAGGATCGAAGGCGAAGACTCGCTCGAGGCAAGAGATGAAGCAACCGCCGAACTTTTGGCTGAACTCACCAAAAAACATTCGTTCTGGGGACTTCGAGTTCACAACGTGCGAACCACTGTGGCAAGGCAGAATTGAGTTATGTCACACAAAATCAAAATCAAAGGTTTGCGGGTTTACGCACACCACGGCGTATTCGATTTTGAAAGACAGAACGGCCAAGACTTTTACATCGACGTGACCCTCTGGGTTGAAGGTAAGTCCAGTTTCACCGATGACCTAAGCCACACGGTTCACTATGGCGATTTAGCCAAAGCACTGGTTGAGGCCGCCAAGAGCCACCCGGTTGACCTACTTGAAACCTTGGCTCAGCGCCTGCTTGACATTTGTCTCAACTTTGCCGGAGGCTCACTTTCCGGGCTGGTGAAGAAAGCGAAAGTCACGGTTCACAAGCCAAACGCTCCAATTCCCTACGACTTTGAAGACGTGTCGGTAACCCTCAAGGGAAAGAATGCCTGAGCAGGCGGTTCTGGCGATAGGTGGAAACCTCGGTGACCGCCAGAAGACCATCAAGTCGGCAATCAAGCACATCAAGGCCCTCGAAGGCGTTGAGGTAATCAAGAAATCACCGCTGTTCGAGAGCTTCGCCGCCACGGCAGAGGGCATCGACGAAAAGGCACCGCGCTACCTAAACGGCGTGATTCAAATCGAAACCGTGCTGAAGCCAGGTGTCTTACTTACCAAGCTTCGCGAAATCGAAACCAGCCACGGACGGGTGCGTTTGGAACGCTGGGGTTCGCGAACGCTCGACATCGATATCATTACCTATGGAAATCTCATCAAAGACGGCAAGCGCCTAACCTTGCCTCACCCGAGAGCCTACGAACGTGCCTTCGTGGTAGTTCCCTGGGCCGCCATGGATCCGAGCGCAAAACTGCTCGGGCACGGTTCGGTGGCAGCTCTCGCGGAAGACCTGAAGTCGCAAGTTTGGGAGGTCTAGTTTGAAACCAACCAAACTCACCAACCTGGCCGGAATTGCTCTCATTGTTGCCGTCGTCGGCTTTTTTGTAATTCAGCTACTGGTTGGCAACGGACTACCCGCTCCAACCGTGGCGATCAATATCGTCTTGATTCAGCCGTCGCTTGCGCTAATCCTTTTTCTTTCAGCCATTCCAATCACTCGCTACCGAAGTGCTCTAAAGAAGTTCCTCGATAGCAAAGGCGTGCGCCCGAAGCCGGTCGACTCAAACTATGCCATTCGTTCGCTGGCTTTCGCCAAATCGGTTTCGCTAACCGGCGGCATTTTTGTTGGCTGGCAAAGTGCCATTCTGGTTTATCAACTTTTAGTTCCGCAGACCACATCGTTTCTGACCCCGGTTCTTGGAATCCTCGGGGCAATCACCATGACCGTGGTTGGCATCGTGGTTGAAAACCTATTTCGCATACCTCCCGACCGCGACGGTGATGCAGCGTGACCGAAAGCCGTCTAACTTTTCACGTGGTTGGTTCCGGGCCGGTTGGTCAAACCATTGCCCTGGCTCTTGAAGCCGTGCAACACATTCCCATTGATTCACTCGACGCGGATCTGATCGTTTTGGCAATCCCAAGTGAAGAACTAACCAAAACCGTGGAAGGCTATGCCAAGGCTGGAATTTGGAGCGCCGGTCAACTGGTTGCCCACACCTCACCCGACTTCGGCTACTCGGTGCTCGAGCCAGCAGCTAAGGCCGGAGCCATTCCTCTGGCTATCCACCCGGCCATGCGCTTCACCGGAACCAGCATCGACCTGCCACGCTTGAGAGATGCCAGAATCGCGGTTTCTGCCCCCAAGATCGCACTTCCAATCGCGCAAGCTCTCGCCATCGAAATCGGCGGCGAACCGGTGATAATCCCCGAAGAAGCCAGAGCCGCCTATGCCGAAAGTTTTCAAGTGGCCTCAGACTTTTCGGCGTTGGTGGTTAGCCAAGCCATCGGTCTTCTCGAAGAAGCCGGCATCGAAAACGCCAGAGACATCATCGGTCCGGTTGTGAAAAGCTCGGTCGACCGAGCGCTCTCAAACGGCCACATCGGCTTAGACCCAGAACACATCTTGGACGACACCGAATGAAGCTAATTCAGTCGGCCAACGAATTACAAAAGCTGCTCGACATCGATCGAGCCGAAGGTAAGACGATCGGGTTCGTGCCAACCATGGGAGCGCTTCATCAGGGTCACATTTCCCTAATCCGACTGGCCCAAAAATCCTGCGACGTAGTGGTGGTCAGCATCTATGTGAATCCGCTTCAGTTCGGACCAGAAGAAGACTTCGAAAAATACCCGAGAACCTTGAACGAGGATCAAGAACTGCTCGAGGCCAACGGGACTCAGTATCTTTTTGCCCCAACCGTTGAGGAGATCTACCCAAACGGAACCGAAATCACCCAACGAGCTGGCGTGGTTGGTTCAACATTTGAAGGCGCCAGCCGTCCAGGTCACTTCGATGGCATGCTCACCGTGGTCAACCGACTAATGGAACTCGTGCAACCAAACGCGGTGGTTTTCGGTGAAAAAGATGCCCAGCAGGTTTTTATCGTCAAAAAACTTATCGGCGCCAGGTTCCGCGACTGTGAGTTCATTGAAGGCCCAACCCTTCGTGAGGAAAGCGGGCTGGCACTCTCTAGCCGCAACCGATTCCTAAGCCAGGAAGAACGCAGTGATGCCGAGAGCATTTACCACCACCTAAGCCAAATGAAAACCCAGCTGGAAGCCGGCGCTGCCGTCTCTGAGGTGATTGCCGAACACACCAAAGCAATCGAAACTGCCGCTAAGGCTAAACTTGAATACCTAGCGGTAATTGATCCGCAACTCTTCCGACCGGTCGACGACAAACACCGCGGACCCGCGAAAATCATCGTGGCAGCCAAGGTGGGAGAAGTTCGATTGATCGACAACTTGAACGTGAAGGCGATAAACGGATGACCGAAGAAGTCAGCGGCACCCCTGATCAGGAAGTAGACCTTCCCGAGCAGATTGAGGTTCGTCTCGCCAAGCGCGACCGCCTCAACGAACTCGGCGACGCCTACCCGGTCAGCCTGCCAATCACCACCACCATCACCGCCGTTCGTGCAAAATACCCAGACCTAGAAATAGATGTCGCCACCGGCGAAAAGGTTGGCATTGCCGGCCGCGTAATGTTCCAGCGCAACACCGGAAAGCTTTGCTTTGCCAGCCTTCAGGCCGGCTCTGGTGAACGCATCCAGGCCATGCTCAGCCTCGACAAGGTTGGCGAAGAGCAGCTGGAAAACTACAAAGAATTAGTAGACCTAGGCGATCACCTGTTTGTTGAGGGTGAGGTTATCACCTCGAAGCGCGGTGAGCTTTCCATCATGGTTGAAAGCTGGAAGATGGCCGCGAAGACCATTCGCCCGCTACCGAATCTTCACAACGACCTCGGCGAAGAGTTCCGCGTTCGTCACCGCTACATCGACCTAATCGTTCGCGACCGCGCTCGTGAAGTAGTTCAGATTCGCGCCCAGGTAATGCAGAGCCTTCGCAAAACCTTCACCGAAGATAAGTTCCTCGAAATCGAAACCCCGATGCTTCAGACTATTCACGGCGGCGCATCGGCACGTCCTTTCAAAACCCACTCCAACGCCTTCGACACCGAGCTGTTCCTGCGAATCGCTCCGGAACTATTCCTCAAGCGCGCAGTGGTTGGCGGCATCGAACGCGTCTATGAAATCAACCGCAACTTCCGTAACGAAGGTGCCGATCGCACCCACTCACCGGAGTTCGCAATGCTCGAGGCCTACCAGGCCTACGGCGATTACAACTCAATGGCAACCCTCACCCAGAAGCTAATCCAGAACGCCGCCCAGGAGATCTTTGGCACCCAAGAAGTTGTTCTGGAAGACGGCTCAATCAACGACCTATCCGGCGACTGGCAGCACATCTCGATGTTCGAAAGCCTCTCTAAGGCAGCCGGCGAAGAGATCACACCAGAAACCCCAATCGCAAAGCTCAAGAAGCTAGCCGACAAAGTTGAGATCGAAATCGACCACCCTCAGCACGGCAAGTATGTGGAAGAGCTTTGGGAACACTTCGTTAAGGGTGACCTACAAAAGCCCACCTTTGTTACCGACTTCCCGGTAGACACCTCACCACTGGTTAGAAACCACCGCAGCAAACCCGGCGTGGTTGAGAAGTGGGACCTCTACATCCGCGGCTACGAGCAAGCCACCGGTTACTCCGAGCTAGTTGACCCGGTAATCCAACGAGCACGTTTCGTTGAACAGGTAACCCTGGCAGCAGCCGGCGACCCTGAAGCCATGAAACTCGACGAAGACTTCCTGAAAGCTCTCGAATTCGGAATGCCACCTTCAGGCGGAATGGGAATGGGAATCGACCGCCTGCTAATGAGCCTCACCGGGCTGGGCATTCGCGAAACCATCATGTTTCCACTGGTGAAGTAATGGACCTCTTCCTAGAAATCCTGGGATCAATCACACCACCGATTTTCATCGGCCTACTCTTCTGGTTCATCATGCGCGCCATCATCCGCTCCGATTCAAAAGAACGCCAGGTTTATGCGGAGATTGAGGCCGAGGAACGCGCCAAGCTAGAGGCAAAAAAGCCCTAACGCTTAGGGCGAACAAGCCTATTTTGTGTCAGGTTGGCTGGCTAATCTGAATACATGTTCGAGAAATTTACTGATAAAGCCCGTCGCGTAGTCGTCCTTGCCCAAGAAGAGGCAAAGCTACTGAATCACAACTACATCGGCACTGAGCACCTGCTTCTTGGTTTGATCCACGAGGGTGAAGGCGTTGCCGCTAAGGCGCTAGAAGCGCTAGGTATTAGCCTGGAGTCGGTTCGCGAGCAGGTTCAGGAAGTTATTGGTCAGGGCCAGACCCCACCAACCGGACACATTCCCTTTACTCCTCGTGCGAAGAAGGTTCTAGAACTTTCACTTCGTGAGGCACTTCAGCTTGGCCACAGCTACATCGGTACCGAACACCTACTTCTTGGTTTGATCAAGGAGGGTGAAGGCGTTGCCGCTCAGGTGCTAACCAAGCTTGGCGCCGACACCAACAAGGTTCGCTCTCAGGTGGTTCAACTTCTTTCCGGTTTCGATAACAAGGAAACAGTGAACGTTGGGGGAGAGAACGCCGCTCCTCAAAAGGGTTCACAGATTCTTGACCAGTTCGGCACCAACCTCACCCAGGCGGCTGCCGATGGGAAGCTCGACGCCGTGATTGGCCGTGAGCGTGAGATCGAGCGCGTGATGCAGATTCTTTCTCGCCGTTCCAAGAACAACCCGGTTCTGATTGGGGAACCAGGTGTTGGTAAGACCGCAGTGGTTGAAGGATTAGCTCTAGCGATTGTTTCTGGAAACGTTCCAGAAACTCTGAAGGGCAAGCAGCTTTACACCCTAGACATGGGAGCTCTAATCGCCGGTTCTCGTTACCGCGGAGACTTTGAAGAGCGTTTGAAGAAAGTTACCAAGGAGATTCGCACTCGCGGCGACATCATCACCTTCATCGACGAGATTCACTCGCTGGTTGGTGCCGGTGCTGCCGAAGGTGCTATCGATGCAGCTTCGATCTTGAAGCCACTACTAGCTCGAGGTGAACTTCAGACCATTGGCGCGACAACTTTGGATGAGTACCGCAAGTACTTTGAGAAGGATGCCGCTCTGGCTCGACGTTTCCAGAAGGTGAATGTTTCCGAGCCTTCACTGCCGATGGCAATCAACATCCTTAAGGGCCTTCGTAAGGCTTATGAAAAGCACCACAAGGTAACCATTACCGATGGCGCAATCATTGCGGCCTGTAATTTGAGCGACCGCTACATCACCGACCGCTTCCTACCAGACAAGGCCATCGACCTGATCGATGAGGCCGGCGCACGTTTGCGTTTGCAGCTACTCTCATCGCCACCAGAACTTCGTGAGGTTGAAGAGCGTCTGGCTGCGGTTCGAGTGCTCAAGGAAAAGGCTATCGACGATCAAGATTTCGATGTTGCCAAGGAAAAGCGCAAGGAAGAGAAAGAGATTCTCGCCGAGCGAGTTCGCATGGAAGCACAGTTCCGCGGAGGTCACATTGTTCCCGAAGGAACCGTTGACGAAGGTTTGATTGCCGAAGTTTTGGCCCAGGCCACCGGAATTCCAATCTTCAAGTTGACCGAAGAGGAAAGCGCCAAGCTGATTTTCATGGAAGACGAACTGCACAAGCGAGTAATCGGCCAGGAAGAAGCCATCAAGGCTGTTTCCAAGTCGGTTCGCCGCCAGCGTGCTGGTTTGAAGGATCCAAACCGTCCATCCGGTTCGTTCATCTTCGCCGGTCCAACCGGTGTTGGTAAAACCGAGCTGGCCAAGGCTTTGGCAGAGTTCCTATTCGATGACGAAAACGCCATGATTGCTCTCGACATGAGCGAATACTCAGAGAAGCACACCGTTTCTCGTTTGTTCGGTGCTCCTCCAGGGTTCGTTGGCTTCGAAGAAGGTGGCCAGCTAACCGAGAAGGTTCGCCGCAAGCCGTTCTCCGTGGTGCTGTTCGACGAAATCGAAAAAGCTCACCCAGACATCTTCAACTCGCTGCTTCAGATTCTTGAAGAGGGACGTTTGACCGATGGCCAGGGACGCATGGTCGACTTCAAGAACACCGTGATCATAATGACCACCAACCTTGGAACTCGCGACATCGCTCGCGGCGCCATGGGCTTCAACCTTGAAGGCGACGACGCCGGCGACTACGACCGCATGAAGGGCAAGGTTACCGAGGAGCTAAAGAAGCACTTCAAGCCGGAGTTCCTAAACCGCGTTGACGAAACCATCATCTTCCCGCAGCTCACACCAAACGAGTTGCTACAGATCGTGGACCTCTTCATTGCCAAACTCGGACGCCGCTTAGAAGAGCGCGAAATGACCATCGAGGTTACCGACGCGGCCAAGCAGCACTTGATCAAGATTGGATTCGACCCAGCACTCGGGGCTAGACCATTGCGTCGAGCCGTGCAGCGCGAAATCGAAGACAAGCTGAGCGAGCAGATCATGCGCGGTGAACTTTCGAATGGTTCACACATTGTGGTTGACGTGACCGATGGCGAGTTCGTCTTCGACACCAAACAGAATGTTCCCGCTAGCATTTAGAGGTGACTTCCTCTAACTTCCACGTACGTCCGGCCAGAGCGCTGGACGTTCGTGCTATCGCGGCCATGCGTTTACCTAACGAAGGTTCCGGCCGCAAGCTCCTGAAACTTGAACTGGTTTCGCTGTTTGAAAAGGTGCCAGAGTTTTTGGTTGCGGTCAACGAAGCCGGAGAAGTTGTTGGCGCCGGAGCGCTTCACGTGATGTGGGAAGACCTTGCCGAAGTGCGATCGCTAATTGTTCGCGATGACCTGCGCGGTCAAGGTGTGGGGCATCTTTTAGTTTCAGAGCTCCTCAAACGAGCCAAAAGCCTGGATGTGAATCGCGTTTTTTGCCTGACCTTTGAAACCGAATTCTTTGCCAAGCACGGGTTCCAAGAAATTTCTGATGTTCCGGTTGATGCCGAGACGTTCGAAGAGTTGGTTCGTTCCAGTGACGACGGCGTAGCCGAGTTCTTGGATCTGGCTCGCGTTAAAGAGAACACCCTCGGCAATACCAGAATGCTGGTTCAACTCTAAAAATGAGTCGTCGTCCGCCACCGCACATTCTTCGCCGCAGGCGCGTTGCGGGGCTAATCGTTTTGGCAATCTTGGTGAGTTTGATTTGGTGGGGAGTTTCGGCGCTGCTGGCGCTTTTCTCGTCGATGGGAGAAGACGGCAAGGTAGCGAAGATAACCGACTGCGCAGCTGGGGCTGTTACCGTTGAGGCTTTTGCCGGCGATGGCGTAAATCGAGTTTCTGACTACGATCTACAAACGAATCCTCAGTTGTGGTTCACGGTTACCAATAATGGCAAGGTAGCTTGCAACTTCAACGCTGGTCCCAAGGCTCAGATTTACACAATCAAGTTCGGCCAGGAAGTGATCTGGACCAACGAGCAGTGTGACCGCACCGGTTTGAATGACGCCACGATTACGCTGCAGCCTGGCAAGCCGGAAAGAGCGAAACCAAGCCCTTGGCTCAAGGTTTACTCAACTGCTGAGGGTTGCGGAGAGGGTCAGGCTGCGGCCTATCCGGGGGTTTACAGTTTCTCGGTGAAGGTTAACAACGTTGAGTCAGTTAACACGGAGAATTTCACTCTGCAGTAACTACCAGTTGAGGGCGAGGGCCAGAGCGGCCTTGACCGACTGCACGCCAGAATCAACGGTTCTCACAAAACCCAAACGTGCTGCTTCGTTTTCTCGAAGCTTTCCGTTGCTAACTTTGCGAACTTCGCCGGCCAAACTGATTTCGCCGAACGCGGCTAAGTTGTGGGCAATTGGTTTGTCTTGCACGGCCGAAGCGATTGCGAGCGCGATTGCTAGGTCGGCGGCAGGTTCGGTGAGTTTTACTCCACCAACGGTTGAAACGTAAACATCCATTTCCCCAACTCGCAGCCCAGCTCGGCGCTCTAACACCGCGAGCAACATGGCGACTCTCGACGAGTCGACGCCGTTGGTTACTCGGCGAGGGTTAGGCGACGAAGACTTCACCACGAGAGCCTGCACCTCGGCGATGAGGGCTCGCTTACCCTCAACGGTTACCGTTACACAGGTTCCGGAAACCGGGGTTTCCGGTCTGGAAAGAAAGAGGCCGGAAGGATCTGGCACCTCATTGATTCCTTCGCCGGTCATCTCGAAGCAACCAACCTCATCGGTTGGGCCAAAGCGGTTCTTTTGGCTTCTCACGAAACGCAGGGCGGTTTGGCGGTCGCCCTCAAAGTGGCAAACCACGTCGACCAGGTGTTCGAGTGCGCGAGGCCCGGCAATGCTGCCATCTTTGGTTACGTGACCCACCAGAATGATCGGCAGGTTATTCTCTTTGGCTACCCGAATCAGGTTGCTGGCAACTTCACGTATTTGGCTCGGCATTCCGGCGGCGCCATCGATATCGGCGTGGGCGATGGTTTGAACCGAGTCGACGATAAGTAGCTGAGGATACACCGACACAATTTGACCGAGCACACTGGCAAGGTCGGTTTCTGCAGCTAGATAGAGGTTTGGGGTTAGAGCGCCGGTTCGCTCGGCGCGAAGGCGAATTTGACCAACCGACTCTTCACCGGAAACGTAGAGAACCCGAAGACCTTGGTTGGCGGCGTTTGAGGCAACTTCGAGAAGCAGGGTTGATTTACCAACTCCTGGTTCACCAGAAAGCAGAATCACGGCGCCTGGCACTAAGCCGCCGCCAAGCACTCGGTCGAATTCGCCAACTCCCGTGCTCCAGGCGGTTACGTTTTCAGTTGAGATTTCGGTGATTGGTTTGGCCGCGGAAGAGCCAACCATGACTGCTGGTTTTACCGATCTGGCTACTCCAAGACCGCGGGCCGATGATGCGCCACCTTCAACCAAACTGTTCCAAGCTTGGCATTCACCGCACTGGCCAACCCACTTCGCACTACCCCAGCCGCATTCAGCGCAGGTGTACTCGGTTTTAGATTTAGTTGCCATGCAACAAAACTACCAAGCGGGTAAGACGTTGGCCCTAACCTAAACTGAAGTTGTGAATATCAATCGCATCGCCATTCTCGGGTCCGGTTCCATGGGAACCGCCATCCTCTCCGGCCTGCTCGCGTCTGGCTTCGATTCGTCGAAGGTAACCATCACCACCAAGTCCGAGGCCAATGCCGACAAACTTGCCGACGAGCTCGGTGTTACCGCGCTTGCTCTAGAAACACAGCCAACCGCCAACGCCGATGCCGTGGCCGGTGCCGACGTGGTTTTGGTGGCTGTGAAGCCGGCCTACGTGGTTGAGGTTTTGAAAGAGGCCGCTCAAACGCTAAGCGCCGATGCACTGGTGATTTCGGTGGCAGCCGGCATCACCACCGCTTCGATGGAAGCCGCAGTTCCAAAAACTGTTGCCGTGGTTCGCTCGATGCCAAACACCCCGGCCATTGTTGGTCGCGCGGTTACCGGAATCTCAACCGGTTCTCGGGTTTCGGACAAGCAGTTGGAAACCGCACTGGAGCTTTTTGAAACCGTGGGACGCGTGGTGGTTCTGCCAGAAGAACAGATCGATGCCCTCAGCACCATTTCTGGCTCTGGACCCGCGTATGTGTTCTACCTGATTGAGCAGCTAACCCTGGCCGCCCAGGAAATGGGATTCGCCGAAGATGTGGCAGCCATGCTGGTTGAAGAAACCTTTGCCGGTGCCACCGAACTGCTCTCAGCTTCAAACCAGAGCCCGGAAGCGCTGCGCAATCAGGTGACTAGCCCGAACGGAACCACCATGCAGGCTGTGGCGGTTTTGGAGCAGGCCGAGTTGGCGAAACTTTTTAGTAAGGCAACCGCAGCGGCTCTGGCAAGAGCTAAAGAAATCGCTTCCGGTAAGTAACTAGTACTTGGCGTCGATGTCGGCGATGAGTCCCTCGACGAGCTTTT
>CAIJWY010000144.1 GCA_903824455.1 uncultured Micrococcales bacterium | reverse complement strand
CGACGAAGGTTTCACCGGTCTCGGAGATAACTCTCGCGTGGCCAAAACCGATCCTCGCATTGAGGCTTATGCCGACGTTGATGAAGCAAACTCGGCTCTTGGCGTTGCTGTTTCGCTGGCTCAAGGTGAGTTTTCTCCGGATCTAGTGTCTTTGCTAGCTCGCATTCAAAATGATTTGTTCGACCTTGGAGCCGACTTGGCCACCCCTGGTACTGGAGGCTTACGCATCAATGAGGCTTGGGTAACCGACCTTGAAGCGGCGATTGATAAGTACAACGCCGATTTACCTAACTTGGATTCGTTCATCATTCCCGGAGGATCAGGGTTGGCTGCTGGGTTACACCTGGCTCGAACCGTGGTTCGCCGTGCTGAGCGGGCGGTATGGGTTGCTTTGGAAGCCGGGATTGATGTTTCCGCGGTTTGCGCGGTATACCTCAACCGCCTATCGGATCTACTGTTCGTGCTTGCGCGCGTAGCCAACGTTTCGCATGGTGGCGACGTGAAATGGGTTCCGGCAGGAAGTCGTTAGACCAGTTCGGCGTGACGAGCAACGATGGTTACCACGTCGTGTTCTACCGAAAGGAAGCCGTCTTCGGCGCTAGCAATTAGCTTGTCGCCGTCGACTAGGGTAATGCGAACTTCACCGCTCGAGAGGATCGCGAGCATAGGCTCGTGACCGGCAAGTAGACCGATTTCACCCTCAACGGTCTTAGCGATGACCATTTTGGCCTCGCCAGTCCAGACGGCTTTATCGGCTGCTACCAGCTCGACTCGAAGGGTTTTGTCCGACATTACTTACCGGTTTCCTTCTGGATGCGCTCCCAGTTAGCCATAACCATGTCTAGGCCACCGACGTTGAAGAACGCCTGCTCAGCCACGTGGTCAAGGTCACCGTTAGCGATGGCGGTGAAGCCTTCGATGGTGTCCTTTAGCGGAACGGTTGAACCCTTAACACCGGTGAACTTTTCAGCCATGTAGGTGTTCTGAGATAGGAACTGCTGGATACGACGGGCACGTGAAACGGTTACCTTGTCTTCTTCAGAAAGTTCTTCAACACCTAGGATGGCGATGATTTCCTGAAGTTCCTTGTTCTTCTGAAGGATTGCCTTAACTCGAGTCGCGGTCTCGTAGTGGTCTGCTGCAATGTAGCGAGGGTCCAAGATACGCGAGGTCGAGGTTAGTGGGTCAATAGCTGGGTACAGACCCTTCGACGCAATTTCACGGCTTAGCTCGGTGGTTGCATCGAGGTGAGCGAATGTGGTTGCCGGGGCTGGGTCGGTGTAGTCGTCGGCAGGAACGTAAATTGCCTGAAGCGAGGTAATCGAGTGACCACGGGTTGAGGTGATGCGCTCCTGAAGGAGACCCATCTCATCGGCCAAGTTTGGCTGGTAACCCACGGCAGAAGGCATACGACCGAGAAGGGTCGAAACCTCTGAACCGGCCTGGGTGAAGCGGAAGATGTTGTCGATGAACAACAACACGTCTTGCTTCTGAACATCGCGGAAGTATTCCGCCATGGTTAGAGCCGAAAGAGCTACAC
Source organism: uncultured Micrococcales bacterium (assembly GCA_903824455.1). Taxonomy (GTDB): domain Bacteria; phylum Actinomycetota; class Actinomycetes; order Actinomycetales; family Microbacteriaceae; genus Rhodoluna. The sequence continues at coordinate 12,873 of CAIJWY010000144.1, read as the reverse complement.
GAAGACGGGTGCCTGGTGGCTCATCCATCTGGCCGAACACGAGAGCGGTCTTGTCGATAACGCCTGATTCGGTCATTTCCTCGATGAGGTCGTTACCTTCACGGGTACGCTCACCAACACCGGCGAACACCGATACACCGTCGTGGTCTTCTGCCACACGGTAGATCATTTCCTGGATCAGAACGGTCTTACCAACACCGGCTCCACCGAATAGACCAATCTTTCCACCGAGAACGTAAGGGGTTAGAAGGTCAATCGACTTGATACCGGTTTCGAACATCTGAGTCTTCGACTCAAGCTGGTCGAATGGAGGAGGCTGACGGTGGATTGGCCAAGTTTCCTTGATGACCACCTTGTCGCCTGGCTTGCCGTTCAGGATTTCTCCAACAACGTTGAAAACCTTGCCCTTGGTGACATCGCCAACTGGAACCGAGATCGGAGCACCGGTGTCGGTCACTAGACCGCCACGGACTAGACCATCGGTTGGCTTTAGCGCAATGGCACGAACTAGGTCGTCGCCAAGGTGCTGAGCAACCTCGAGGGTCAGAGTGGTCTTCTCGCCGTTCAGGTCGATGACAGTCTGAAGAGCGTTGTAGATCTCTGGGATAGCATCGTGCGGGAACTCGATGTCAACAACTGGGCCGTTTACTCGAGCGATTCGCCCGGTTCCGGTGGTCTTAGCTGACTTCTTTTTAGTCTCGGCCATGTCTCTTTCTTTCTCTTAATCTTCTTCGACGGTGGCGAGTGCATCTGCGCCACCGACGATTTCGGAAATCTGCTGGGTAATCTCCGACTGTCGAGCTTGGTTCGATAGTCGGGTGTAGTTCTTGATTAGTTTGTCGGCGTTGTCGGTTGCCGACTTCATTGCCTTCTGGCGGGCGGCGTGCTCGGAAGCAGCCGACTGCAGCATGGCGTTGAAGATTTTGCTTTCGATGTAGACCGGCAGTAAGGCGTCTAGCACCTTGCTGGCGTCTGGCTCGAATTCGTAGAGCGGGAACACATCGTCTGAGGCTGGAGCCTCTTCGCCTTCAACAACTTCTAGAGGAAGAAGACGAAGGGTTTCTGGTTCCTGCGAGATCATCGAAACGAAACGGTTGAAGATTACGTGAATTTCGTCTACGCCACCTTCGCTCGCTTCGCGGTTGAAGTATTCGAGAACGGTGTCGGCGATTTCCTTGGCGGTGTCAACCTGAGGTAGATCGGTGCCACCAATCCACTGCTTTTCAGCGGTTCGACGACGGAAACCAAAGTTGCTAACAGCCTTGCGACCAACCAGGAAGTAAACGATCTTTTTGCCCTCTTCGGTCAGCTTCACGGTGAGTGCTTCGGCTTCCTTCATAACGTTTGAAGAGAAAGCCCCTGCCAAACCACGGTCTGAGGTGAAGATAACCACTGCGGCTCGCTCAATTTTGGCGGGCTCGGTGGTTAGCGGGTGATCGATGTTCGAGTAGGTGGCAACGGCTGAGACGGCGCGCGTTACAGCGCGCGCGTATGGCGCCGACGCTGCCACACGAGCCTGCGCCTTCGCAATACGCGAAGCCGAAATTAGCTCCATGGCGCGGGTAATCTTCTTTGTCGTCTGGGCAGACTTTATTTTCTGCCGATAGACGCGAAGTTGCGCTCCCATTAGTTACCTGTCTCTTACTTCTCTTGAATTACTTCTTGCGCTTCTGCTTGACGATCTTTTCCTGCTCAACTTCTTCTGGCGCTAGAGCTTCCTCTTTAGCCGAAGTGTGTAGAGCGCCGCCACCCTTGGTTTGGAAAGACTTTTTGAAGGTGGTTACAGCCTTCTCAAGTTCCGCCTTGGTGTCGTCGGTTAGGTTGTTTGTCTCACGGATGGTGTCTAGAACCTTGGTGTTGCGCTTGAGGTGTTCTAGAAGCTCCTTCTCGAAACGCAGAACGTCTTCAACCGGAACCTCATCTAGCTTGCCGGTGGTACCAGCCCAGATCGAAACGGTCTGGTCTTCCACTGGGTACGGCGAGTACTGAGGCTGCTTTAGTAGCTCCATCAAACGTGCACCACGAGCTAGCTGCTGGCGTGACGCTGCATCTAGGTCTGAGGCGAACATGGCGAAGGCTTCTAGCGAGCGGTACTGAGCCAGTTCGAGCTTCAAGGTACCTGAAACACCCTTGATGCCCTTAACCTGAGCCGCACCACCAACACGGGAAACCGAGATACCCACGTCGATAGCCGGACGCTGGTTCGAGTTGAACAAGTCTGACTGTAGGAAGATCTGGCCGTCGGTGATCGAAATCACGTTGGTTGGGATGTAAGCAGAAACGTCGTTTGCCTTGGTTTCGATGATTGGTAGACCGGTCATCGAACCGCCACCTAGCTCGTCGTTTAGCTTGGCACAACGCTCAAGTAGACGGGAGTGTAGGTAGAAAACGTCTCCAGGGTAAGCCTCGCGGCCTGGTGGACGACGAAGTAGCAGCGAAACGGCGCGGTAGGCTTCGGCCTGCTTGGAAAGGTCATCAAAAATGATTAGGACGTGCTTGCCGCCATACATCCAGTGCTGACCAATGGCCGAACCGGTGTAAGGAGCGAGGTACTTGAAACCGGCTGGGTCTGAGGCAGGAGAAGCCACGATGGTGGTGTATTCCATTGCTCCGGCTTCTTCCAAAGCGCCCTTTACGGCGGCAATGGTTGAACCCTTCTGACCGATAGCCACGTAGATGCAGCGAACCTGCTTGTTTGGGTCTTTCGAAGCCCAGTTGGCCTTCTGGTTGATGATGGTGTCAACCGCGATAGCGGTCTTACCGGTCTGGCGGTCGCCGATGATTAGCTGACGTTGTCCGCGACCAACTGGAATCATGGCGTCGATGGCCTTGATTCCGGTCTGTAGTGGCTCGTGAACCGACTTACGGGCCATAACGCCTGGAGCCTGAAGCTCTAGTGCACGGCGGCCTTCAGCCTTGATGTCGCCCAAACCATCGATTGGCTTACCCAGCGGGTCAACCACGCGGCCTAGGAAGTTGTCGCCAACCGGTACCGAAAGCACTTCACCGGTGCGGTGAACTTCCATACCTTCTTCGATACCTTCGAAGTTACCGAGAACCACGGTACCGATCTCGCGCTCATCGAGGTTTAGAGCTAGACCTAAAGTGCCGTCGGCAAACTTCAGTAGCTCGTTGGCCATAGCCCCTGGTAGGCCTTCGACGTGAGCAATACCGTCACCGGCATCGATAACGTGCCCGACTTCGGTGCGGCTGGCTTTGTCAGCTTCGTAAGAGTTGACGAAACCCTTTAGGGCATCGCGAATCTCGTTCGGGCTAATCTTTAGATCTGCCATCTCGTGTTCCTCTTTTTCTTCGTATGCAGGCTCTAGGCGAGCTGCATCTTGGCTTGGTTAAGACGGGCAACAACGCTGCCGTCGATGATTTCTCCGGAAACCTGAACCTTCACACCACCGAGGATGCTTGGGTCGATTTCCACGTTCAGGTTGATTTCCTGACCGTAAGTTTTGGAAAGCGACGCTTCTAGTCGCTCTAGCTGGCTTGGGCTTAGCTCGGACGCCACGGTTACGTTGGCAACCAGACGCGAGGCGTAGGCCGAAACCTGCTTGATAAAGCCGTCGAGCATTACTGCCAAACGAACATTGCGGGCATTGATCACGGCGTTGCGAAGCAAAATGGAAGCTGCCTCGCTCACCTTGTTGTTGGTCAGCGCTGCAATCAACTCCAGCTTTGCTTCAAGCGAAGCCTGACGCGATGAGAAAGCGGTTTGTAGGTCACGGTCGGTTGCAAGAGCCTGGTTGAAAGCGAATAGCTCTGCTTCCAAGTCTTCCAACTGCTTGTCTTTCGCCACAATCGCAGCAACGGTAAATACGCCCAACTGGGTGAAGGCAGCGACTAGGTCGCCACCCTTCGACCAGCGGTAACCAGCCAGGGTGCCGGCGAACTCAAGCGCTTCTTTAGAGACTGCTTTGCCAAAAACTGCTTGCAAAGCGCCGGCCTTAGCCTTTTTCTCTCCGGAAGGGTCCGAAAGAATGTTGCGCAACTGAATCGATGAGCCAATAGCGGCACCGATTCCGAAGATCTCTTCAGCGAACTTGAGGTCGGCTTTAGCCAAGGAAGGAGCTAGTGCTTCCTTCGCTCGAACTAATGCCTGACGGGTTGAACTTGCCATTACTTTTGCTTGCCTGCCTTATCGCCGGCTTCTAGTTCCGAAAGGAAGTCGTCGACTACCTTGCCCGCAACCTTGTCGTTCGACAGGCTGGCGCCGACTACGGCCGAAGCCAAGTCGATTGCTAGCAAGCCAACTTCGGCGCGGAGTGAAACTAGAGCTGCCTGGCGTTCTGCTTCAATCTGCTGCTTCGCAGTTGCAGTGATGCGGGCTGCCTCAAGCGAGGCCTGCTCTTTCAGCTCGGCAAGGATGGTTACACCCTCGGCACGAGCCTGCTCACGAATTGCGGAAGCTTCGGCGCGGGAGTTCTCCTGCGCCTTGGCGATGTCAGCGGTCTTGGTTGCAACCTCAGCCTGAATGCGTTCGGCTTCAGCCAAACGACCTTCGATGGCCTCAGTTCTGGCATCCAGAGTCTTCTTGAAATTTGGAAGAACCATGAACCAGAAAAAAGCAAGCAGGATAAAGAAGACGACCGACGACCAAACTAGGTCATAAACCTCAGGGATGAGCGGATTCTTAGCTACCTCAGTAGCAGTTTCCGCCGCAAGGATCAGAGGGGTCATTACAGTTTCCTGACTTGGACTAAGCGAAGATGAACGGGGTTGCTAGACCAATAAGGGCTAGAGCCTCGGTAAATGCAATACCAAGCCACATGGTGACCTGAAGTTTTGCTGCTAGCTCTGGCTGGCGAGCGATTGATTCGATGGTCTTCGAAACAACCAAACCCACACCAATGCCTGGGCCAACTGCTGCTAGGCCGTAGCCGATTACTGCTAGGTTTCCGGTTAGACCGGCTGCGATGTTGATAACGTCCACTTGATATTTCCCTTCCGTGGTTTGAAACTGACGGTTGTCAGCCTCTAGTGCTCATCCGCCATGGCCAACTGAATGTAGACCGTGGTCAGAAGAGTAAATACGTATGCCTGCAGGAATGCCACCAAAATCTCAAAGAGGGTGAAGGCGAAACCAAACAGGAATGTTCCAGCACCGAAGAGGCGCATGGCTCCCTCCACCTGAGTTGAGGTGAAGAAGAAGTGGGTTGCTGAGAAACAGAGCACGAGCAGAAGGTGCCCGGCGATCATGTTCATCATCAATCGAAGTGCCAGGGTGACCGGACGAAGAATAAAGGTGGAAAGGAACTCGATTGGAGTTACCAAGATGTAGAAAGGGGCGGGCACGCCAGCCGGGAATAGAGAGTTCTTGAAGAAACCAAAGCCGTGCTTCTTCATCCCGGCGTAAATGAAAGTTACGTAGGCGGCAACCGCTAAAACCAGAGGTAAACCGATTACCGAAGTACCGGCGATGTTTAGTGCCGGGATGATTCCGGTGATGTTCATGCCGAGCACGACAAAGAAAATGGTGGTCAGCAGCGGAAGGAACCGATCTCCGTCTTTCTTTCCCAACTGTTCGTGAGCAATACTGGTGCGAACAAAGTTCAGCGAGATCTCACCCATCAGCTGGAACCGAGTTGGCACCACCTGTCCGGTTTTGTAAGCCTTCTTGAATGATCCCGTCCAAAGCCAAAACAGCACCACTAAAACGGTGAGAATTAGCAAACGAATCATCATGATTCGGTTTAGCTCAAAAGGGGTTCCCTCGAAGAAAATTGCATCCGGGAAAAATTCACCGATCGTTGGCGCATGGAAGCCATCATCCGAGCCTGAAGTCTCGGTGAATGGTGCCAATGGGGTTAGAACGAACAGAGTGAACTCCTGGGTCGAATGCTAGCGGGAGATGACTAAATTCTAACAGCAAAAACTTGTCAGAAAGAGTGGTTTAGGTCAAGAAACAGCAGGGATTTTAGACTTGGTGACAACATAGGCGTCGACTGCCAATGAACCCAGTATGGAAGGCACCAAGGTTCCGAAAACCGCTACCCCATTTAGGTCTTCAATCTGGAGCAGAACCGAGATTGCAATCATGAATAGAACCATCTTCAGAAGCCAGCCACCGAGGACAATTCCATAGAAAGCTCCGAGGCTTAGTTTGCTCCCAACCAGCACCGAAAGCGCGGTAAGACTAACGAAAACAAGTGCAATTGCTGCTCCGGCAAGTGCGCCGAAAAGTCCAGGTAAACCGGCAGCGAAAAATCCGATTGCCGAACCCAAAATTGCAATCGAGACGATAAGCAGGGTACCCAGTTTCAGCACCTTGGTGAAAACGGTTTGAGGATTATCGAATTTCATCAGTTACCTGCCTTGCGCTCTTGGAGTTTACGAATTAGAACTGGCCACACCGTATAAATTAGCGCCAGCACGGTGCCAATCGAACCGAAGGCGATAGCCCACTCGGCCGGCTCCAAAAACAGAAGTAGACAGGTGGCTGAAATGAGGGTCGTCCAAACATAGAACACCAGCACCGAACCCAAATGCCCGTGACCGAAGTCTTGAAGGCGGTGGTGGAGGTGCTGGCGATCTGCTGCAAACGGAGACTTACCAGCGCGGAGGCGCCGAATCACGGCCAGGGTGAAGTCGAGTAGTGGTAGCACCAAGATTGCCAGAGGAATGATCATTGGCAGGAAGGCCGGCATCAGATTCGATTCGGCAATAAACGAGGGATCTAGCTGTCCCGTTACTGATACGGCAGACGTCGTCATAAGAAGAGCCAGAAGCAGCGCTCCGGAATCACCCATGAATATCTTGGCCGGGCGCCAGTTATGAGGAAGGAAGCCCAAGCACATGCCAATCACAATGGCTGAGATCAGCGACGCCAGGCTGAAGTAGTTGCTCGGGGTGGTCTTCTGAGCCAGAAGGTAACTGTAAATGAAGAAGGTTGAGGTTCCGATGAGAACCACCCCTGCCACCAGACCATCGAGTCCGTCGATGAAGTTAACCGCGTTCATGATCAGCACGGTGAGGAAAACACTGACCGTAAAAGACATGCCAAACGATCCGATGGTGATGCCTCCGATTGGCAGCGAGACTATTTGAACGCCGTTCCAAGCGAGGATGCCGGCAGCCACAAATTGTCCGCCCAGTTTCAACATCCAGTCGAGATCATAGACGTCATCCAGCGCACCAAGAATGGCGATGATACTGGCCGCAATCAGCACTCCCATGATTGGGCCATCCGCAACGAAAACCGATTTGAACCAACCGAGACTGGCCGCTGTGCCCATGGCAACTAAAAAGCCGGCAAACATTCCAAGCCCGCCAAGCCGAGGCGTTGGTACCGAGTGAGAGTCGCGTGATCGTATCTCAGGGTAAATCTTGTATTTTCTGGTTATTTTGATCACTAAGTGCGTTGCCAGAAAGGTAACGATTGCCGAGACGGCAATCATCAAAAGATATGCGCGCATTAGCTGGCCACAACTTCGACGTCTTTTCCGACGGCTTTTTTGATTTGCGCCTGGGAAAGAACTCCTAGTCGCACGATTTTCACAACACCGGCCTCGGTTAGGTCAACGATGGTCGAGGGCTTGGTGCTTGGAGAAGCTCCCCCGTCGAGATAGACACCAACCTTGGTTCCAAAATAGTTTTCGGCTTCAGCAACGTTGTTGGCAGCCGGCTCTCCGGTTAGGTTGGCGCTGGAAACAGCCAGCGGACCAACCTCTTTTAGCAGAGCCAAGGCGAGTTCGTTGTTGGGCATGCGAAGGGCCACGGTTCCCCGAGTTTCCCCTAAATCCCAACTTAGCGAGGGTTGCGCTCGCAAAATCATGGTCAAAGCGCCAGGCCAAAACTTTTCGGCCAGGGTAAACGCCACAGCCGGAGGGTTGTCGGTGAGCGCCCGAAGGGTATCGAGGCTAGGAATTAGAACTGGCGGAGGCGACTGTCGGCCGCGACCTTTGGCTTCAAGCAAGGCGTTTACCGCGAAAGCTGAGAAGGCGTCGCAGCCGATTCCGTAGACGGTGTCGGTTGGTAAAACAATGAGTCCGGCCCGACCGATGGTCTGCTTAGCCTGGCGCATGCCTTCAAGCAGTTCGGTAGTGATCGATGCGTCGAATCTCATCTCACCCTCCTAAAAAGCCTTAACTGCTGTGGTTGCGCGGTCTCGCGCGTTTAGGTCGCGATGCGAGCGAATCTGTCGCCAGCCATCGGCCTCAAATAAGTCTGCCACGATTTTGGCCTGAGAATCAGCGTGCTCTACCACCAGAAAACCGCCGGGCTTGAGAAGTTGAAGAGCTCGCTTGCTCACTACCTTCATGATGTCCATGCCATCGGCTCCCCCGTAAAGGGCAAGCTCAGGTTCGTGTAGTTGAACCTCGACGTCTACTGGAACAGCCCCGGTTGGAATGTAGGGAGGATTGGATACCACCACGTCTACCCGACCGGCAAGTTCTTGAAACAGTGGATGTTCTTCAGCGATGTCGCCCATAACCAAGTTGACTCGGCCGCCGTTCACCGCGATGTTTTCACGAAGCGGCTGTTCCGAATCGGGATTTAGTTCCCAGGCGTAAACCAGCGAGTTAGGCGCTTCGGTGGCTAGCGAAATCGCGATTGCCCCGGAACCGGTGCAGAGATCAACGGCAATAGGTTCGCCAGGAACTGCTCGAAGAGCCTGAACTGCGAACTCGGTCACAACTTCGGTTTCCGGGCGAGGGATGAATACCCCGGGAGCAACCGTTAGCGCAAGGTTGCGGAAATAGGCAACGCCGGTTAGGTGTTGCAGAGGAATTCGTTCCGAACGTTTCTGAAAAAGCGCTTCGATTTCGCCGACATCGTCGATTTCAAAGTTGGAAATTGATTTCGCTTGAAGTTCCCCACGAGAAAAACCGAGAACGTGAGCCGCTAGTAATTGTGCGTCGACTTCGGCTGATTCGACACCGGCCGAGGTAAGTGATTCGGTTCCCCGAGCCAAAAGGTCGGACAGAAGCATTACTCGCCGCCCAGAGCTGCTAGACGTGCTTCTTCGTCGGTTTGAATGGCCGACTGAATAACCGGTTCCAAAGCTCCGTCCATCACCTGGTCAAGGTTGTAAGACTTGTAGCCGGTGCGGTGATCGGCAATTCGGTTCTCCGGATAGTTGTAGGTGCGAATGCGCTCGGAACGGTCAACCGATTTAACCTGCGACTTGCGAGCGGCTGAGAGCTCGGCTTCGATAGCCTCCTGCTGAGCGGCCAAAATGCGGGCACGAAGCACGCGCATGCCGGCCTCGCGGTTCTGCAACTGGCTCTTTTCGTTCTGCATCGCCACGGTGATGCCGGTTGGAAGGTGGGTGATGCGAACGGCCGAGTCGGTGGTGTTAACCGATTGCCCACCGGGGCCTGAAGAGCGGTAAACATCGATGCGGAGATCGTTTGGGCTGATCTCAACTTCTTCTGGAGCATCAACTTCTGGGAAGCAGAGAACTCCAGCGGCTGAGGTGTGGATTCGCCCTTGAGTCTCGGTAGCTGGCACACGCTGAACGCGGTGCACGCCACCCTCATACTTCAGGTGCGCCCAAACCCCTTGGCTTGGGTCGGTGGCGTTCGACTTGACAGCCATCTGAACATCCTTGATGCCGCCAAGATCAGATTCGTTCTTGTCGAGGATCTCGGTTTTCCAACCCTTGGAGTTGGCGTATTGAATGTACATGCGCAAAAGGTCGGCTGCAAACAGCGCCGATTCGGCACCTCCCTCACCGGCCTTGATTTCCATAATCACATCGCGGCCATCGTCTGGGTCGCGAGGAATAAGCAGTCGGCGCAACTTCTCGTTGGCGTCGTGAAGTTTCAACTCGTTCGAAGTAACTTCCTCAGCGAACGCGTCGTCTTCTTTCGCAAGTTCCTTCGCGGCGACCAAATCTTCGGTCAACGCTAAAACTGAGCCGTGAGCATTCACGATAGCGCTTAGTTCGGCGTAACGACGGTTCAGCTTTTTGGCCAAGCCAGGATTGGCGTGCACCGAGGAATCAGACAGTTGAGCCTGAAGCTCCAGGTGTTCCGCCAATAACGGCTTGACCGAATCGAGCATTATTCTCCGTCGGAGGTTGGAACAGGCATCGACTTCTGAACCTGCATTAGGAACTCAACGTTGCTCGCAGTTTCCTTGAGTCGACCTAGAACAAGCTCGAGAGCCTGCTGCTGCTCAAGACCCGCAAGTGCGCGTCGAAGCTTCCAAATGATCTTGGTTTCGTCTGGGTTCATCAACATTTCTTCGCGACGGGTACCAGAGGCATTCACGTCGACGGCTGGGAAGATGCGCTTGTCGGCAAGTTGACGCGACAAACGAAGTTCCATGTTTCCAGTTCCCTTGAACTCTTCGAAGATAACCTCGTCCATCTTCGAACCGGTTTCCACCAGTGCGGTGGCAAGGATGGTTAGCGAACCGCCATCCTCGATGTTACGAGCGGCACCGAAGAAGCGCTTTGGTGGGTAGAGAGCCGAGCTATCGACACCACCGGACAGGATACGACCAGATGCCGGTGCGCTTAGGTTGTAAGCGCGGCCTAGGCGGGTAATCGAGTCGAGCAGAACAACCACATCGTGACCTAGCTCAACCAAACGCTTAGCGCGCTCGATAGCAAGTTCGGCAACCGTGGTGTGGTCTTCGGCAGGGCGGTCAAAGGTTGAAGCAATAACTTCACCCTTCACGGTGCGCTGCATGTCGGTAACTTCTTCCGGACGCTCATCGACCAGCACCACCATAAGGTGAACCTCAGGGTTATTGGTTGCAATCGAGTTAGCGATTGCCTGAAGTACCAGAGTCTTACCGGCTTTAGGTGGTGAAACAATCAGTCCACGCTGACCCTTACCGATTGGTGCTACTAGGTCGATGATGCGGGTGTTGAGCTTGCTAGCTTCGGTCTCTAGACGCAGACGAGTCTGTGGGTAAAGCGGGGTTAGCTTGCCGAAATCAACTCGGTCCATGGCTTCCGCAACGGTCTGACCGTTAACCGAATCGATTCGAACCACTGCGTTGAACTTCTGTCGACCCTGGTCTTGACCTTCGCGAGGCTGACGGATTGCGCCAACCACTGCGTCACCCTTGCGCAGACCGTACTTCTTTACCTGACCAAGTGAAACGTAAACGTCGTTTGGTCCTGGTAGGTAGCCGGAAGTGCGAATGAAAGCGTAGTTCTCGAGAACGTCGAGGATACCGGCGACCGAAACTAAGACGTCGTCTTCGCTGATCTCTGGTTCCGCTTCGTCCTGGAAGTCTCCGCCGCGACCGGTGCGACCGCGGTTGCGGTTGCGGTCTCGGTTACGGTTACGGTTGCGGTTGTTGCGGCCATTGCGGTCATCGCCTTGGTCGTTTCGTTCTGAGCGTTCTGGACGCTCCGAGCGGTCGCGGTTGTTTTCGCGGTTACCCTGCGAACGAGGTTCGCTGCTTTCCGACCGAGACTCGCTGTTTTCAGACTTTGGAGCTTCGGCTGGAGCCGACTCACCCTCGGTTTTTGGCTTAGTGCTTCGGGTGCGGCGCTTTGGTGCCGATGATTCGCTTGCTGGAGCATCGCTCGATACGGCTGGGTCTACTACTACGCGGCGACCTTTGGTAACAGGCGCGTCTTGTTGGATTTCATCCATGTTGTGTGTATTTCTCCTTGAGATTTTGGTGACTGGTTCGATTTCGGGTTAGTCACCTTGGGCACGAATTTGCGTGCACATAAACGCTTGATTAGCGGTTGATTCACCGTAATGGAGCTGCTAAATCAATGTTTCGTTAGCACTGCTCACCTATTTACTGGTTCCTGATAACAGTAGCACCTTTGAAGTCAACTGCCAACACTAACGCGCGCCACTGTGGAAAGTGTTTCGCTGCCAACTGGGCGGCTTCCATGCGCTCGGCGGGGTCAGATGCCAGTACCAGCACCGAAGGACCTGCGCCAGACACCACTGCAGCGTGGTTGTTCTTGCGCATGATTTCAATAACCTTGCCGGCTTCCGGCATGGCTTCTGAACGGTAATCCTGGTGCAGGCGATCTTCGGTGGCCGCCATCAAAAGTTCTGGGCTCTGGGTGAGCGCGGCAACCAAGAGAGCCGAACGAGAAACGTTGAACACGGCATCTGCGTGCGGAACCGATTCCGGTTGAAGTGCTCGAGCGATTGCGGTTGACATCTTGAAGTTTGGAATTAGTTCCAGCGGGGATACTCCACGGTGAACGATTAGCTTCTTGTGGTGCGGACCCTTTTCGTCTTCCCAGGCGATGGTTAGGCCACCGAACAATGACGGAGCCACGTTATCCGGGTGACCTTCGAGATCGGTCGCCAGTTGCAACAATTGAGCCGATGTAAATTCGACGACGCCTTCGAGCAGACCTTGGGCGGCCACCACTCCGGAAACCACGGCGGCACCGGATGAACCCATTCCCCGACCGTGAGGAATTATGTTGTGAGCCTTGATCTTTAGACCGGGAAGTTTTTGCCCGACCTGTTCGAATACGTGCGCGATGGAACGAACCACGAGGTTGGTTTCGTCGGTTGGAACTTCACCAGCACCTTCGCCAATGACCTCAACCACGGCTCCTGAACCCGCAACCGCTTCCACCTCGAGTTCGTCGTAGTACGAAAGAGCCATACCGAGCGTGTCGAATCCGGGTCCGAGGTTTGCCGAGGTGGCAGGAACCTTAACCGAGACTTTACGTCCCACGAGATCAGTCATTTTTAAGCAAGCCCCAAACGTTCTGCCACTTCTTCGGCGCGGTTTGAAACAACCTTAGGTTTGATCGCTTTTCCACGATCGTCTTTCAGCGCCCAAGAAGGATCCTTTAGCCCGTTTCCGGTAACGGTGACCACCACGGTCTTGCCGGTTAGGTCTTCGCCGGTGCGAGATGCCTGAAGCAACCCGGCAGCTCCGGTTGCCGAAGAAGGCTCAACGAATACGCCAACT
>CAIJWY010000143.1 GCA_903824455.1 uncultured Micrococcales bacterium | reverse complement strand
TTCGCGGCATACCCAGCCGCCTCATTCATCGCGGGTAGAGAAACACTCTCATCGGCCCAACCACCCGAGATGAATTTCATAAATTCAGGGCTGTTGGGGCTGGTGGTTCTGCCGCTGACTGGCTTCTGTTGCTTATCGGTCAAGCGTTCCATACTGCCACTAAATCGTCATACCTTCCCGATAGTCTTAGGGGGTTGAAGGAGGTAGTTATGAAGATTGATTTGCATTCACACAGCACCCATTCCGATGGTAAAGAATCGGTGGAGCAGATTTTCCAATACGCAGCCGAAGCAGGCATTACCGCCCTAGCACTGACCGACCACGACACCACAGCTGGCTGGGACGAAGCCCGAGTTGAGGCTGCCAAGCAAGGCATCACGTTTGTTCCCGGCATCGAACTCACCACTGAAAGCCCCCTCGGAAAATCCGTCCATCTTCTTGCATATTTGCCAGATCCCAAAAACTTGGCATTGGTTAATGCCATGAACACAGTTAAGGCAGCCCGATACGATCGCCTTCTAACTTTTATCGCAAAGCTCCAAGACGGCTATCCGGAACTTACTTTGGAACACGTGATTGGTGATCTTGATCCACTGAAAGTTGCTGTAGGAAAGCCTCATTTGGCCGATGCTCTGATCGCACTCGGGAAATTCGATGAGCGAGAAATTCAATTCTTACCCGGGGGGCCACTGCACAAGAACTCACCGTTTTATGTCGAGAACAAAGGCATGCCAACTCTTGAAGCGATAAGGATGGTTCGAGCTGCCGGAGGAGTTCCAGTTTTGGCACACCCACTAACCAGAGGTCGAGACGAGTCGAAATTCGAACCGAACGAAACTGTCAGGTCTCATTTTCTTGAAATGATCAAAGCCGGACTCGGAGGTTTCGAAGTTTGGCACCGCGAAGTTGACGAGACCGCAAGAGCGTGGCTGATTGCTTTAGCTGGCGAGTTTGGTCTTGTCACCACTGGTTCGTCCGACTACCACGGCAAGGATGGAAAACCCAATTTGCTCGGAGAGAATACAACCACCGAAGAGATGCTCAAGCGAATCGAAGCCCAGGCTACCGGTTCTGCTATTCAGTGGGCTTAGTCGAGCCACCGTGGGTGCGACGACGCGGGCGGTTGCGATCGCTCGAAGCACGAGGTTCACGCTTTTCAGCCGGACGACTTTCGGGTCTGCGGTCTCCACCGCGACGCTGTTCCGGCTTCTTCTCCGGGCGAACCGCGGTTGAGGCACGAAGGCGTCCTTTGGTTCCGGTAGGAATCTCAAGATCTTCGAAAAGGTGTGCCGAGCTCGAATAGGTTTCAACCGGTTCAGGAACGCCAAGTTCCAGTGCCGCATTGATATTCTGCCAGCGGGTCATGTCTTCCCAGTCAACAAAAGTTACCGCGATACCGGTGCGACCAGCACGGCCGGTGCGACCAGTTCGGTGCAGGTAGTTCTTCTCGTCTTCTGGCACGGTGTAGTTGATCACATGGGTCACGTCGTCGACGTCGATTCCTCGAGCGGCAACCTCGGTGGCAACCAAGATCTCTTTTTTGCCAGAACGGAAAGCGGCCATTGAACGCTCGCGAGCTTCCTGCGACATGTCGCCGTGAA
>CAIJWY010000142.1 GCA_903824455.1 uncultured Micrococcales bacterium | reverse complement strand
CTTTCGACTGGGACAAAGTTACCGAAGCGGTGGTTGAACTATGCGAGCAGGTTGAGGCGCTCTACCACGACGGCATCAACCGCTCCCGTCTAGCGCAGTGGATTGCCGCCTACGAGTTTGTGAGCGGATTGGTTCAACCTCACCCAGCATCCAACTGGGCAAAAGGCGCAGACCACCTGCCAACCGAAGGTGAACTCAAGGAAATGGTGAATCTGGTTCGCGACGACGAGTTTCCGCTCAACGTGTTCTATGACACCCTAAATCGCAATCTTTCAGACGTAATCAAAGCGACCAAGGGCATCACCGCTTAGCGGCTGGCATACTTTCATCATGGACTCTTTAGATCGCCGCATCGTAAGCCACCTGGCCACCGACTCAAGCGCGTCGATCGGTGAACTCTCAGATATTCTCGACGTTCCAAGTTCCACGCTTCACCAACGAATCAAGCGTTTGGAAACCAGGGGAGTTATCACCGGCTACCGGGCAACCGTGAACCAGCGTGAAGCCGGGCTCACCTTGCACGCACTGGTTTCGCTAACCCCAATTGACCCAGCGCGCCCCGACGACGTTGCCGAGCTAATCTCGCCAATCGCCGAAATCGAGAGCTGTTGGTCGGTGGCTGGCACCGAGTCTTACATTGTGAAGGTCGCGGTCACCGACCCGAGCGAACTCGAATCACTGTTGGGTCGAATCAGAAGCATTGCCAATGTATCAACTCGAACCAGCGTTATTTTATCGACCCCTTTTGAAGGTCGTCAGGCCGTAATCCCAGAGGACGGAAACAACTAATGACCAAAAATCCCAGAGGTTTCGCTAGCGACAACTATGCCGGAATTCATCCAGCGGTGCTCAAGGCCATCGCGGCCGAAAACGAAGGGCATGAAGTTGCCTACGGCGACGACTCGGTAACCGCCCGTTTCGACGAGCTCGTGAAGCAGCTATTTGGCTCGAAGGCACTGGGCTTTCCAGTGTTTAACGGAACCGGTGCCAACGTGGTGGCCCTGCAAGCAGCCACCAAACGCTGGGAAGCGGTGATCTGTGCCGAAAGTGCTCACATCAACATGGACGAAGGTGGCGCGCCAGAAAAGATGGCCGGCCTCAAACTTTGGAATGTTCCAACCGAAGATGGCAAACTAACTCCAGCTCTGGTCGAAACACAAATCTTCGACATGGGTGTGGTTCACCGCGCTCAGCCTTCGGTGATCAGCATTACCCAAACCACCGAAATGGGAACCCTTTACCAACCAAGCGAAATCAAAGCGCTGGCCGACGTAGCTCACAAGCACGGACTTTTGCTTCACTTAGATGGAGCCCGTCTTTCCAACGCTGCCGCCGCACTCGGCCTTAGGTTCAAGGAGTTCACCACCGACCTCGGTGTCGACCTGGTTTCACTCGGAGGCACCAAGATCGGTGCCCTAGCAGCCGAGGCAGTAATCGTCATTGACGCATCAACTGCAACTGGCAAAGCGCTCGCGGAAGCAATGCCGTTCCTTCGCAAGACCTCGATGCAGTTGGCTTCCAAGATGCGTTTCTTCTCGGCCCAACTAATTGCGCTATTTGAAAACAACGCCGAGGTTGCAATAGCAAACGCCAAACACGCCAACGCTATGGCCAGCCGCCTCTATGACGGCGTTATGAAAGTATCGGCCAAACACCCAGAAGTCTTGGTTCGCAACCGCGCCGAAGCCAACGCAGTTTTCCCTGAAATGCCAGAAGCCGTTACCCAGAAAATCATGGAAGACTACCGCTTCTACGTTTGGAACCAGGCCACCGGTCAG
>CAIJWY010000141.1 GCA_903824455.1 uncultured Micrococcales bacterium | reverse complement strand
AGTGTCGTGTTTGCCATTAGCGCTTACCTCCAGCTGCTTTGCGACCAATGTAGGTATTGATCATTACCGCCGAGAACAGGATTACGCCTAGGAAGGTTGAGGTCCAGTCTGAGTTCCAAAGGGAGAACGGAATTCCGATGTAAGCCATTCCCATGATGACCGCACCGATCGAAGCTCCGATAGCCGAACCGGCACCACCGGTGAGTAGGGTTCCACCAACTGCAGCAGCGATGATGTAGTAGAACTCCTGGCCAACGCCTTGACCGGCTTGCATTCCTTGAAGTCGAAGTACGAAGATGATTCCCACCAGGGCCGAAGCCATCGAGGTAAGCATAAACAAAGCAATTTTGGTGCGATTGACCGGTACACCAGCGTTGCGAGCCGCGTTGGCATCGCCGCCGGAAGCGAAAGTCCAGTTACCAAACTTGGTTCTGGTGAGCATGAAAGTTGCAACTATGGTGAACAGCAGCCACCACAGTAGCGAAATCTGGAAGTTTTGTTCGCCCACCTTGAAGGTGCTCGCAAAAACAGCTTTGGCTCCCGCGTAGCCGTCGGCTTTCTCAACGCCGGTAACACGAACCGAACCGGTAATGATCATGGTTAGGGCAAAGTTGGCACCCTTAAGAATGAAGAATGTGGCCAACGTAATGATGAACGATGGGAGCTTGGTTTTTACCACCAGATAGCCGTTCACAAAGCCAACGCAGGCAGCGAATAATAGGCCGATCAGGATTGCGACCCAGATGTTTAGCCCAAGTTTAGAAACGAGCACGCCCACGAATAGTCCTGTGGTTCCAACCATCACGCCGGAAGAAAGATCAAACTCGCCGGCAATCATCAAAAGTGCCACTGCGATGGCAACGATGCCAATCGGGGCTGCGATGTCGGTCCAGCCGGCGATACCTGGCAACTTGGCGAAGTTACCGGTGGTGTCGAAAGTGGTGAAAAGAATAAAGATGGCGATGGCACCGAGAAGTGCACCCACCTCGGTGCGGCGAAGCGCCTTAGTTATAAAAGAAGCCTTTTTGACTCTCTCGTCGGTTGTCGCAACTGTCGACATTGAACTTCCTTTCAAATTTTGTTGCACTTTAGTTTAAAGAGATTTGGGGGTGGGCTGAGAAACAACCCACCCCCAAACCGTGGTGCTAGTTTTAGCGGGTTCCCGCTGCTACTAGGTCCTGTACGTTTGCTACGTTGTCAGCAGTTACGAAACCTGGGCCCGAGTAGATTGGCTGTCCGCCACCTAGTTCGTGTCCGTTGGTTAGGTTGAGGTACAACAAGACAACCGATAGGTAACCCTGAGCGTACTGCTGCTGGTCGATGGCAAATTCCATCTTTCCGTCAGCGATAGCCTGTAGGGCCTCTGGGGACATGTCTACGGTACCGATCTTTAGTGACAGACCTAGTTCTTCAGCTGCAGGAAGAACAGCCTTGGCAGCGATGTCAGCGTTCAAAGCGAACACTGCGTCGATGCTGCTGTCTGCCTGAAGAGCAGCCTTGATCTTGGCGCTGGCAGCGGTTAGGTCTGCTAGTCCACCATCAAGGTTGAAGTTAGTTGCCTTACCGGTAAAGGTCTGTGCTAGACCCTTGCAACGGTCAGCAAGACCAGAGTTACCGGCTTCCTGAATTGGGCAAAGCACGTGCTTTACTCCCATTGCGTTGAACTTTAGTCCAGCCTGCTGACCAGCGATGATTTCATCCTGACCAACGTGGGTGAATGCACCTAGTTCGGTGAATACAGCTGAACCTGAGTTCATGGTTACGGTTGGGATGCCTGCATCGTGAGCCTTT
This sequence comes from uncultured Micrococcales bacterium, assembly GCA_903824455.1. Lineage (GTDB taxonomy): Bacteria > Actinomycetota > Actinomycetes > Actinomycetales > Microbacteriaceae > Rhodoluna. The sequence goes on along the minus strand of CAIJWY010000141.1, from coordinate 75 downwards.
AGCATTGCGTCCTTGATGGCGCCTGCGTCTGGTGCTGATGCTGCGATTCCCTGGCAACCAGCAGCGATACCGGCT
>CAIJWY010000140.1 GCA_903824455.1 uncultured Micrococcales bacterium | reverse complement strand
ATCGGGTTGCACATTGCGGCTGGGCCGCGCTGTTGGCGCATGAGTTCGATGGCGGCTTCCGGGTGGTAGCCGTCGCGGATTAGGGTAAGTGCCATCACTAAGCCCGAGCGGTTTAGGCCGGCCTGGCATCTGATTAGCACGCGTTTACCGGCTTTCCAGTCGGCGTGAGCTTGGTCGACCAAGAACTTGAGGTCGGCTTCTGGGTCGAATTCGCTCATGTCGCCGTCGTAGAACGGGAACCTGATTTCTTTCACTCCCCAGTCGGCGCCGTTGGCGTTGCCATAGAGGGTGATTACCGAATCGAAGTCACGCTTCGACGGCGCTTGCCCGCGACCGCCAGGACGACCGGCGACATCAAAGTCGTCGGTGCCGCCCTGCCAAAGGCCAGGCAAAATTTCGCTCCATAGAGCTTGTGGATAGTGATACTCGTGCATTGTTATGCCCCCTTAGTTACAGTGTCGTAGATGGTACTGACAACTAGAGCCCAGGTCTCTGGGGTCTCTTTGAATGGTTGGTAGCCGCCGGCCCCGCCGATGATGACGCGACCTTGGCTGTGTTTGTTGGCCATTTCCGCCACCATTTCGGCAGCGTATTTGAAGCCTTTGGCGGTGTAGTTCGAGTCGACACCGAGGTTGTTGGCTCCGGTGTGACCATCGGCGCCGGCAGCTAGCAGGATTACGTCTGGTTGGTAGGCGTCAATGATTGCTCGCGCTTCGTCGATGGCGGCCATGAAGTAGTCGTCGCCGTCGCCGTCGAGAACGTTGAAGTTGTAATTCAACTCCTCTTCGTCAATGATTGGGCGCCGAGTGCCGTCCATGCTTTGAAGATCTCGATCTGATGGGTAGCCCGATCCGTTGTGGATCGAGATAGTTGGAATGCCTTTACCGCGGAGCATGTGCTGAACTCCGTCACCGGCATGGATATCCCAGTCGATATAGAGAACCTTCAGTCCGGCTTCCTTCAATGCCATGGCTGCGTAGGCCATGTCGTTGAACGCACAGAAGCCTGCGCCTCGGTGGTAGGTCGCATGATGCTTCGCGCCCTGTGGGTTGAAGACTACTTGAGCTTCGCCGCTGAGAATCAACTCAACAGCGCGCACGGTCCCCTGGAACATCGCCAAGCCGGCTTCGCCCAGATAAGGGTCATTCTCGAACCAAAGACCTATGTTGGTTCCAGCTAGATGCTGATCAACATATTCAGGGTCGTGAACGCTTTTTAGGATTGCAATGTCGCCATCCCGTTTGTCTTTAGGAGCAGGGTTGACGACAGCTGCTCGTTCTTGCAATTGAGCGACAAGCATCTCAGTGGCCAACTTGGCGCGAACCGGGTTGGTGGGGTGACCAGCGCCCAGCTGCCAGTTAAGGTAGATGTCGCTGTAGGTGATTACTAGGTTTTTCATTGGAGTATTAGCTCGCTTTCTGGGCGTCGCGGATCATTCCGCGCCAGCGGGCGACGGTTCGGGTGTCAACGTCGTAGGCTTCGGCAATGGTCTCTGCTGGTTTCAGCATGATGTAGTCCTTTTCTTGGATCAGTGCGGCGATTTCGTGGGTTTCGATTGCTTCCTTGTTGCCGCGAAGCTTGAAGCGCTCGTCGGCCGATAGGCCGCCCCAAACTCCGTTGTTCTCGTGCTTCAATGCGTAGTCGCGGCAGGCGACCATCATTGGGCACTCGAGGCAGATGTCTTTGGCGAGGGCAATGTCTAGTGGGAACTCGCTGAAGAAGAAATCCAGGTCTTCGACGAGCAGACAGGCTTCTTTGCCGGTCCAGTTAGGCAGGTTGACGAATTCGTTCAGCAAAGATAGGTCGTTTTTGCTGGCAAATTTCACGATTTCTGGGCGTTTGGTCATAATTTGAGGTCCTTTCAACGATCTCGGGGAGAAAAATTAACCCCCCACATATATAGGTGTTGGGACTCTTTCAACCACCCGGTAGGGATTTGGGTGGGGGTTTTGGGTCTTGCGAGCGGTAGAAAGGAGTTGAAAGTCCCGCCCGCAAGACCGCCAGGTCAGCCTTCGCGTTCCTGTTCAATCCAGCGAAGTTCAGAGTCGGTGGGGCCGACTTCCCCCTGCTTAGCTGGGTTGGTTCGTGGACGCGCATCGGCGTCTTCGGTGTGAGTCATCACGGCCCACACGTCGTGGAGGGCATTGATGAACGCTGAGCTCTTGTTGGTTTTGTGAGCGCGGCTTTTGAAGTTCGAGTAGTCGAGGTTCAAAGCGGTGTCGCTAAGCCAGGTAGCTAGCTGTTCGTTGGTGATGAAGGTTCGCCAAGGGTAGTCGCCACGAGGAGTGTTGACGATCTTGACTTCGAACTTCGATGCGATCGGTTCGAGTGATGCCTGGTTGCGAGCTCGGAGGCTCACAAGGCCGTTATCTTGAGGT
>CAIJWY010000139.1 GCA_903824455.1 uncultured Micrococcales bacterium | reverse complement strand
CGGTCGACCGGCGAGACTGGCTGGCAATTTTGATTACCCTTCCAGTGGTGACTCTGCTTATCGCCACACCAATGATTCAAATTGTGGTAAAAACTTTCACCGAAGGCGCTGGGTTTATCGACAACTTAGCCAACTTGGCAGGGCGAGGAACCCGAGAGATTCTAAACATTTCGGTGGTTGATGCCACCATAAACAGCTTGCGCAATATGTTGATTGCCGCAACCTTGGCGCTGGTAATCGGAGTTGCCGTGTCTGTGCTGTTGGCACTTCCCACGAAACGCAAATCGTCGGTCGTAATCATTCGCATCCTCGACATTTTGTTTTTGCTTCCGCTGGGAATCTCCACGGTGGTTCTCGGATTCGGCTATCTAGTTACCTTCGGCGGATACCCTCTGCCGCTTCGTGAGACCTGGTTGGTGGTTCCTCTGATTCAGTCGGTGATGGCAGTTCCTCTGGTGGTGAGGCTGGTTTATCCGGCTTTGGTTTCGCTGGACAGAAGCCACGCAGAGGCAGCTGCCACGGCTGGTGCAAACGGTTGGCAGATCCTTTGGCTGATTCAGCTGCCGATGATTCGGTTCAGCATTTACACGGCCGCCACTTTTGCAGCGCTGGTTTCGCTGGGGGAGTTTGGCGCGGCCAGCCTTCTGGCATATGGCGATCAGGCCACACTACCCACAGTGCTTTACTCGCTGATTTCAAAACCCGGTGGAGAGAACTACGGAATGGCAATGGCGGCGAGCACACTGATCATTGCGTTCACGTTTGCGGTGGTGTTCCTGATCAGTCGCGAAAGTCAACCGGTATCGAAGCCGAAGCGAAACGGGCTCGCATAACTTCGATAGCTTCAGTGTTTTGATCCATCAAAATGAATCGACGATCAAGTTGGGCTGCCACAAAACCGGTGGTTCCGGAACCACCAAAGAAATCAACCACCAGATCACCTGGTTTCGACGACGCCTGAATGATTCGACGCAAGATACCAATTGGCTTTTGAGTTGGGTAACCGGTCTTTTCGGTTCCGGTTGGCGAAACAATCGTGTGCCACCAAACATCGGTTGGTAACTTCCCCTTGGCGACCTTCTCAGGGGTAACTAGACCAGGTGCCATGTATGGCTCACGATCAACGGAAGTGGAATCGAAGTAATACTTTTCGGGGTCTTTTACATAAACCAAGATGGTGTCGTGTTTGGCCGGCCAGCGGCTCTTCGACTTGGCACCGTAATCGTAGGCCCAAATGATTTCGTTCAAAAAGTTTTCGCGGCCGAACAGTGCATCGAGCAGCACTTTGGCGTAGTGAGCTTCACGAAAGTCGAGGTGCAGGTAGAGCGTTCCGGTTTCGTTAAGCAGGCGCCAGGCCTCTTCCAAACGTGGTTCTAGAAAACTCCAGTAGTCGGCGAATTCATCGTCGTAGCCAAGCACGGTGTCGCGCACGATGTCGTAGCGCTGACCTTTAAACCCAACCCGGTTGCCGGTTTCGCTTCGAGTGGTGGTTGACTTTCCTCTGGTCTGCCTGCGTCCGGTGTTGAACGGCGGATCGATGTAAACCAATTGCACCGACTCGCTGGGCATAGTTTTTAGGTGCGCGAGGTTATCCCCAAAGAGCACTAGATTTTTAGAGTCGGACACATAGAAGAGATTAACCCACATGAACCCTGAAGTAATCCACCAGCCAGACCAAAACCGCTACGCAATTTTTCTAGACGGCGAAGAAGTTGGCGAAGCCAGCTATGCCAAGAAGGAAGACCGCTGGGTTTTCGATCACACTTTTGTAAACCCAGCCCACCAGGGAAAGAACCTAGCCGCCATTCTGATTCGCGAAGCTTTCGTTGACATTCGAGAGAACCAGCACGTTTTGGTTGAGCCAACCTGCTCCTATGTGGTTCGCTACATGGAGAAGCGCCCAGAAACCCACGACCTATTGGCGCTGCCGATCGAAGAGGCTGTGGCAGCCTGCAAACTTCCGCCTAGAAACTAAACGTGAGCTTCCAGCCAGGCAGCTAAATCGTTCAGCACTTCGTCTTGGTTGGTTTCGTTGTAAATTTCGTGACGCGCGCCTTCGTAAACAAAAAGCACAATGTCGTCGACGCCGCGTTTGCGGAAAGCTTTCGCGAGTAGAACATTGCCCCGCTCTCCCGCGAGCGAATCGTCGCTGCCAACCTGAAGCAGGATTGGCACCTTGGGGTCGATGGTCTTCTTTGGTGCTCCCATGAGTTTCAGGGTGTCAACGATGCCAACGACTTCTGCAAAAGATTCATTGAAGTTCAGCGGGTCTTCACGGAACTTTTTTCCAACCTCAAGGTTGCGGCTAAGCCATTCGCCACCCGATGAATTTGGAAGGTGAGCCCACTTCTTATTTAGTTTCCCGCTATTGAGAACTCCTGGGCGAAGCAACGAGGAGCCGCTGAGCACCAATGCAGCCAAATCACTCGAATACTTATCGTAAAGGCGCTGGGCGAGCATTGAGCCCCAGCTGTGACCAAGCATGACCAGTTTGGTATTTGGGTGTTCGGTTTTGATTAGCTCGGAGAGGCTTCTAACCTCGGCCAGCACGGCGTCCATTCCACCTGGGCCTAGTAGCCCCTGCTTCCTGGTGATGCCAGCCGCAACCATGCCTTTTCCGGTTTGCCCGTGACCGCGGTGGTCGTCGGAGTAAACGGCGAATCCGAGCGAGTTGAGCTTGCGGGCCACGTGATCGTAGCGACGAGAGTGTTCACCGATGCCATGCACCAGCTGAACCACGGCCTTGGGACTAGCCACCGGCCATTCCCAGAAAACGATTTCGACACCGTGGGTATCTTTGAAACTGCGACGCAGAGGTAGGTCTGTCATAACCCGAGAATACTCCTGAAACACGGGATTTCATTCTGGGAAAGCATTCAGGTTGCTCACAGCAAACTCCCAAGTTACTATTACAGGCTTAAATATATGAACCAGACCGCACCTCAGCTAACTCTGACTCCGCCTAACCAGCGGGTGCGTCTCGGTGTCAAAAAAATTGCTCAGCTAAAGCGTTCTCAAGATTTGCTCGAAAGTTTTGCTTGGGGAACCGTGGTTTTAGTCGTGGCCATGTTCTTCCTAGATGGCGGAATGGCGAAATTCGGCAACCTTACCGATGCTTTAGGGGCAACCAGCCGGCTCACAGCCTTAGTGGGCACTGACCTCCTGCTGATCCACACGCTGCTGGTTGCTCGAGTTCCATGGCTCGACAAGCTTTACGGTCACGACAAAGTAACCCTTGCCCACAAGAAGCTGGGCAAGCCGATTCTCTACATTATTTCGGCACATTTCTTGGCCACACTTATTCAATTTGCCATCCTCGACGGTAAATCGATTGTCGACGAAATGGTTTACCTGTTCGTGGCAATCCCAGATATGTGGAGCGCAACCCTGGGACTTGTTCTGATGATTGTTGTGGTCTTCACCTCAATCAACGCAGCACGCAAAAAACTTTCTTACGAATCTTGGCACGTTATTCACCTGCTCGCCTACGCATCAATTTTGATCGCCGTACCTCACCAGTTCTCAACCGGTTCCGACATTGCTGGAAAACCGCTGCAAACTTTGTTCTGGGTAACTCTCTATCTTTTCGTCGCGCTCAACGTGATCTGGTACCGAGTGCTCGCAGCCGTTGTGATGAACCTAAAACTAGGACTGCGAGTCACCGCGGTAACACGCGAATCCAGCGACACCATTTCGGTTTACGTGAGCGGTCGCGGATTAGAGCGTCTCGGTGGTCAAGCCGGCCAGTTCTACATGCTTCGCATCATGGACAAAGAAAATTGGTTGAAGCCCCACCCGTTCTCAATCTCGGCAGCGCCAAACAACCGCTTTGTGCGGTTCACAATTGGTGCTCGAGGTGACTTCACCAAAGGTTTAGTTGGCCTGAAAGTTGGCACCAGGGTGGCACTCGAAGGTCCGTTCGGCGTATTCACCGAAGAACGAAGAACCTGCGAAAAGGTGACCCTAATCGCCGCTGGCGTGGGCGCCCCGCCGATTCGTGCTTTAGCCGAGTCGATGGCTGCCAAACCTGGCGACATCACCATTCTTTACCGAGTTCGCGACACCGAAGATGCTGCGCTCCTAAGCGAACTAGAACAAGTTTCTCGTGAACGCGGATTCCAGCTGCACGTTTTGGCCGGCCCTCGCGGAGCCGCAACTTCGTGGTTGCCGGGTCACCTAAATTCGCTCCCAGATCAGGCGCGACTAATTGAAATGGCTCCGTTCGTTTCCGAATCGGATGTCTATATCTGTGGCCCTGCCGCTTGGACCAAATCGGTCGAAAAGACTTTGGCTCGAGTTGGCACACCTGCCGGTCAAATACATGCAGAGGAGTTTGCCTGGTGAGAAGGGCAACTAAAACATTCGTAGGCCTTGCTGGACTTGGCATCATGATTGCAGCCGCTAAGGCTGGAATGCCGCTACCCGACGCCGCGGCTGTGGTTACCGAAAACACCAGCTCAAACACTGCCACTCCAACCCCAACCGCTACCGCTACCGCTACCGCCACGCCTAAACCTACGACGACTACCAAGCCCAAGCCAAAGCCAACCACCAAGCCAAAACCAACTGCCACGGCGAAGCCAACGCCTCCACCGGTCGTTGCTGGAGCGGTGTCGAAAACCAGCGCCGCTATTAACTACGAATACGGAACTATTCAAGTTAAGGTCACCAAAGACGCCGGCAACATCACGGATGTAACCTATCTACAGTCCTCCTACACCCGCTTACCCAACGGCACCCTGACCTATTTAGTTAATGCTTCGATTCAGGCTAATGGTTCGAACTTCACCAAGGTAAGCCGTGCCACAGTGACTACTAATGCCTACAAGAAAGCTTTGGAGAGTGCTCTTGGAAAGTTCTAACCTATACACTTTTCAAAAGCCCATTGAGGGTAAGCGACGCTATCGCACGTCGACCATTGTTCTTACCCTGCTCTCTCTGCTTGGTGCGGTTGGGATAGACCTCTGGCTGAACCCCAACGCTTTGTCGATGTTCGCCGGCACTCCTAGCCCAAGCAATGTCGTTGGCATCAGCACAGCCACTGGCGAGTCCGTTGAATCTGGCTACGGCCCGGTGCAGGTAATGGTGACCAAAGAGGCTGGGAAGATAACTGCCATTGATCTGGTTAGGGCACAGTCAACCGGCGGCAGAGACGCCGCTTTTCCTCTTCTTGTGAAAGCCGCTATCGCCGCAAACGGTTCGAATATCGGCAACGTCTCTCAAGCTACCTATAGTTCCGACGCATTCAAAAAATCACTCGATTCGGCTCTGGCGAAAATCAAATAATGACCGCTTTCGAACACCTAGAAGAGTGCATGGGAACGGTATTCGTTTTTCAGGGCCATTCCGAAATTCCTTCCGGCG
>CAIJWY010000138.1 GCA_903824455.1 uncultured Micrococcales bacterium | reverse complement strand
TGGGTTGTAAGCGTCGACGATTACGTAGGCAACGCCCGGCTCCCAAGGAAGTTCCGTTATGGTTTCTGGGTCAAGTCGGCTAACTAGGTCTTGAAGTCCGTCGGTGGCAATGTTGCCGGCGTCGAGCACGCCGCCGCGAACTGTGGTGATCCAGGTGCCCTGACAGAATGCGGGTCCGTTGTGGGCTGCCTTGTCGAGCTGGCTTACCAGCACGTCTTTCGAGCGTGGGATTCCGAGGATATCGGAGAAGATAAATCTAAGAACATCAATGTTGCGTGTCTTTAGTTCATCGCGCAGTTTGGTTAGATCGTGTGCCACGGCAACTCCTTTGTCGCATAATTTCGTTAGGGCTCAAACGAAATTCTATTAGCCTATGGTTAGAGAATAAATCTAAACTTAAAAATCGTAATCGTTCGGTTACAAATTGAGATTGGCGGTTCAGCGTGAAGGCACTCTTTATTCAACACGACCACGTGTCGCCGCCAGGGCCGGTAGCCGATCGCCTACGCCACCACGGTTTCGAAATCGTTGAAGAAGTGGTGGTTCCCGAAAGCTCATTCCGCGAGCCAAACGTGCACTACGTATTTCCCAACCTCGACGACTTCGATTTGATAATTCCACTAGGTGCTCCCTGGGGAGCTTGGGACGACGCCTGCATTGGTAACTGGCTGCAGCCTGAACTCGACTGGATTCGCACTGCCGTAGAGGGCAATAAGCCGGTGCTTGGCATTTGCTTCGGAGGGCAGTTGATTGCCCGCTCCATGGGCGGTTCGGTAGGTCGTGCGCCAGCCTGCGAGATCGGTTGGAAAGATGTTTGGACCGATAATCCGGAAATTGTGCCCAGTGGCCCCTGGTTCCAGTTTCACTACGACCGCTGGGAGCTGCCGCCCGGAGCAACCGAGATTGCTCGTAACCCATTGGCGTCGCAGGCCTTTATCTTGAACAAGTCGTTGGCTCTGCAGTTTCACCCGGAACTAATCGGCTCAGCCCTTCAAGGCTGGCTCGACTGGGACGGACGCGCGCTAGTTGAGAAAGACGGGCAGGACCCCGACGTGATGATGGCTCAGACCTACGCCTACGAAGAAGCCGCGACGGCTCGAACCTACAAACTGATCGACGGATTCCTGCTAGACGTTGCCGGTTTGATTTAGCGAAGGCTCACCTTTACCGGCATGCGCTTGATGCCGTGAACAAAGTTTGAACGAAGGAAGTCGACCTCACCGGTGATTTCAACCTTGTCGACTCGGCTAATGAGGTCTTCAAACATCACGCGAAGCTCGATACGAGCCAGAGCGTTGCCCAGACACATGTGAGCTCCGCCGCGGCCAAACGTCATGTGTTCATTTGGGAAACGGCGAACGTCCATCACATCGCCACGGTCGAACACTGCCTCGTCGCGGTTTCCGGAAGCGAAGAACGGCACGACCTTCTGGCCGGCCTTGATTTTCACGCCGCCAACCTCGGTGTCTTTGGTTGTGGTGCGACGGAAGTGATAAACCGGGCTGGCGTATCGGAGGAACTCTTCGACCGCCCACGGAATCAGGTCTGGGTCTTCCTGAAGAATGGCCAGCTGGTCTGGGTTTTGAATCAGGTTGCGCATGGTGTGGCTGATGGTGTGGCGGGTGGTTTCGTTACCGGCTACAACGAGCAGTAGGAAGTTGGTGTGGAAGTCGCGTTCGGTTAGTGGAATGCCATCCGACATATCTCCGTTGACCAAAACCGAGACCAGGTCGATTCCGTCTTTACCGCGACGTTCTTTGGCTAGTGCGTCGCCGTATTCGAAAACTTCGAGAGCGGCTGGTGATTTGAATGGAACCAAACGATATTTTTCACCGGCTGGGTCGTTGATCAAAATGTCGGCGTGCTCGGG
>CAIJWY010000137.1 GCA_903824455.1 uncultured Micrococcales bacterium | reverse complement strand
GATGACAACCTAACCAAAAATGGGCACACTTCTAGATTAGAAATCTATTGATGATTAAAAATGCCAGATTGGCGAAGTTGTCAACTTACTAGCGCAAGTTTACTGGCAACTAAGCCTTAAAAGCAAAGCCAATCTACTTCTTCACAGTCACTAGAACCCTGGGGGACGAAGTTCCGGCACCATCACGATTTACCGGAGACACTGAAACCCAGAGTTTTGTTTTGACTTTTAGTTTGCTTAGAGTCACGCTCCTTGCTTTGACTGAAATCGACTTCCAAGCCCGGGGGGTATTAGCTGACCTATAGAAAGAAACTACGTAGGAGGAAATTGCAGAACCACCATTGTTTGTGCCGTCGGTAAAGCTCACTTTTACTCCAAGTTTCGAAGACTTTACTATGACCCGGGCAACAGCTGAGGGAGTGGTTGACGGGTAATCTGAGCTACTCACCGATGCCCATTCACTAGCCCCAAAAACGTTGTAGGCGCGGTACCGGAATATGTATCGAGTTCCGTCATTCGGGATCCCCGTATACGCTGCTTGGCCGCTGCCGAGTGTAGTAATTCCCGCAGTTAGCCAGGCGTTACCTATTGTAGGCATTACTTGAACGTCATATCCTGTGATTGCCGAACCTCCGTTATAAGTCGGAGCTACGAATAAAAAGCCAACCTGATTCGCCGAGTGTGTGACAGTTGCTACACCAGGCTGATCAGGAGCCACGGGGAAAATTGCCAAATGTGGAACCGTTAAGTTGCTGCCGAAATCCCAAATGGTTGGGTTCCAGCCTGTGAATCGACTGTCCGAATTGGTAACCGACTTCAAGTCATTCAACGAGATTGTTCCAGAAGTATCAGTGAGTTGCTGGTTAGTGTTTGGGTCCATTGAATTTGGTCGACAGCCATAATCATTAGCCATGGGATCTATTGAAGAATCCAAAACGTATATTTGGTGAGCCACACTGCAGGATGGCATGGGAGGATTACCTCCTCCATTCCACCAGGGCATGCCCCACATAACGGTTCCAATAGGTGAATCAGTGCTGATTCGACCGGTTACCAGAGAATTGGAGATTGTAGGCTCAGAATTAGAGGTTCCGGATGCAAATGGCGATATTCCCGCGGCATAGCTGTTGTGAGGAACGTTTGTAATGTTTGCGCCAGAATCAACATTTGTGATTGAACCACCCCGTAGATATCCAACGATTCCACTGGAGTAGACAGTGTCACTGTAGATGTTTCCAGTTACTTTTACTTGGTCAATGGAACCGTAACTGTACCCTGCGATCACTCCAACATAAGAATCGGAATACACCCGAATCTCTGCATCTTTGATAAACACTTTTTTCAACTCTGAACCTAAAGCCATTGTGTTAAACAATCCGGTGTTATTTCCATGGTCATCTATAACATGCAAATTTGAAATGGTGTGCCCGTTACCATCAAGGTGCGCATTTAAATCAAATGAAGTCCAAACCGTATGAGAAAGGTCTATGTCGGCGCCAAGTAAGTAATGATCACCTGATGCATTTGTAGACATTCCTTGTAATTCAGCAGGGGTGCATATCAAGTACGGACTTCCGACTGAGCCGTCTCCGCCTGAGGTACAACCATCCGCGAAAGCGACGGGAGCTTGGACGAGTGCGCTTGCAATAAAACTTAGAGCGACCAATGAGACTAAAAATTTGCGAAACATAATGCTTTCTTCCCCTTTAGGTGTTATCGAAAGATTACTCCTATTCGTTAGGGCGAACATATGGTTTTGCCAAGTTTTCACCTTGTTCAGAATTGACGATTCTTGGGCTCAAACGTGCTTTGGGCTGGGGATTGTAGGCTGGAAGATATGAGTGAACGCATCTCGAAGAAAATTGCTGCTATTGCCGAGTCGGCGACCCTGAAGGTTGATGCTAAGGCTAAGGCTTTGCAGGCGGCTGGTCGTAACGTTATTTCTTACGCGGCGGGTGAGCCAGACTTCCCTACCCCGGCTCACATTGTTGCCGCTGCTGGTTTGGCTGTGCTTGATCCGAAGAACCACCGCTACACACCGGCGATTGGTTTGCCTGAGCTTCGTGAGGCGATTGTGGTTAAGACTTTGGCCGACTCGGGAACTAGTTACCCTGCTTCGCAGGTGGTTGTTACCAACGGTGGAAAACAGGCGGTTTACCAGGCGTTCCAGGCGATTTTGAACGAGGGCGACGAAGTGATTCTGCCTTCGCCATACTGGACCACCTACCCTGAGGCGATTGCTTTGGCCGGGGGCGTTACCGTTGAGGTTTTTGCCGGTGCTGATCAGAACTACAAGGTGACTGTTTCGCAGTTAGAGGCGGCTCGCAATTCTAAAACCAAGGCGATGCTGTTGTGTTCGCCATCGAACCCGACCGGTGCGGTTTATACCCGTTCTGAAGTTGAGGCCATTGGCCAGTGGGCGTTGGCTAACGGTGTTTGGATTGTTTCGGATGAGATCTACCAGAACGTGATTTACGACGGCCTAAAGGCTTACTCGGTGACCGAGGTTGTGCCAGAGATGATTGACACCACTATTTTGGTGAACGGTGTTGCGAAAAGCTTTGCCATGACCGGTTGGCGTTTGGGATGGATGGTTGGACCGGCTGATGCCATGAAGGCTGCTGCGAATCTGCAATCGCATCTGACCTCTAACGTTTCGAACATTTCGCAGCGGGCTGCTATTGCTGCATTGAATGGTCCGCAGGATGATGTTTTGGCGATGTTGGCCGCGTTTGATCGTCGACGCAAAGTGGCAGTTGCCGAATTGAACAAGATTCCTGGCTGGATGGCACCGATGCCAGAAGGTGCTTTTTATGTTTACTCAGATGTTCGCGGGCTTTTGGGTCGCGAATGGGGTGGCAAAATGATCAACACCTCGCTGGAACTCTGCGACTACATTCTGGATGCGGCCGAGGTGGCACTGGTTCCTGGCGAGGCGTTCGGGCCTTCCGGCTATGTTCGCATGAGCTATGCGCTGGGCGACGAGGCACTGCTCGAGGGAATTCAGCGCCTACAAAAGCTATTCGGCTAAACGGTTAGCAGGGCTTTCAGGGCCGCAACCACAACGTTGCTCCAGTCTTGGGGATCGATTTTATTGTCTTTGCTGGCAACGTCGTCGACTACTCGGCCTAGCGTGTAAGCCTGAAGGTATACGGCGATTGTCTTGGCATCGAAAGCCTTGGAAACCCAGCCTTTTTCCTGCCCTTCGCGAACCAAATCGGCCATGGCTGTGGTTAGGCGATCCTGCTCCCTTTCAAGAGCGTTGAGAAGCTTTGGTGAGTTGACGCTCAGGCCAATAACTCTGGCTCGCTCCATACGGAACTTCGCTCGTTCGCGTCCCTGAGTAAAAGTGGTTACTTCAATGATCTTTTCAACCAACTCTTTGGCTGATTTTGCGCCGTTGACGGCACCGGCAACAAGCTCGATGGAAAGGTCGACGCCGGCAGCGAATCTGGCAATCAGGGTGACCTCCACCAGGTCGTCAAAGTTTTCAAAGTGGTGATAGAGCGAACCCTTGGAAATGTTTGATTCGCGAAGCACGTCGTCGACCTGAATTGAAGTCAGGGCGCGGTCATCCATGAGAGAAACCATTGTGGCAATGAGTTTCTCTTTGGTTGGGTGAATGCTGCGTGCCAAAATCAAAATCCGATCAGGTTGGGTTCGGGAACCAGGTTGATACCGAAACGGTTAGAAACGCTGGTCTGAATAAACTTTGCCAATTCTATAATCTGCCCGGCCGTGGCATCGCCGCGATTGGTGATGGCCAGGCAGTGTTTGGTTGAGGTGCCTGCTTTTGATGCCGCGAGCGCGAAACCTTTGCCAATTCCCGAGTGTTCGATGAGCCAGGCAGCGCTAAGTTTCAACTCGTCTTCGTTGGTGGTTTCCCAACGTGGGCATTCTTCGGGAAGGGCTGAAGCAAAAGCTCTGGAAACGATTGGGTTGGTGAAGAAGGAACCGCAAGACCAGGTGTCGTGGTCCTGTTCGTTGAGAACCATTCCCTTTTGGTTGCGAAGGGCTAACACGCGCTTTCTAACCTCGAGCGGGGTTTCTTCGGTGTCTCCGAGCGCTTCGATGAGTCGCTCGGTTTTGTGAGTGTGAGCGGAGTGCTTCAGTTTGAATTCAACCCAGAGGATCACCCCGGTTTTGCCGTGTTTGAAAATGCTGTCGCGGTAACCGAAACCAAGTTGGGAGTTTTCCAGGATTTCGGTTTCACCGGTTTCGTAGTCGAGGAACTCTAGGCGGGTGAGCACCTCGGCGATTTCCTGGCCGTAGGCTCCGATGTTTTGAACGGGAGCTGCGCCGACTGTTCCGGGGATTCCACTCATCGCTTCGATGCCGCTGAGGCCGGCCGCCACGGTGTGGGCCACGAATTCGTCCCAGTCTTCGCCGGCTTGCACGCGGATGATTGCGCCGGTTGGGATTTCGTCGATCTGGATGCCCCTGGTTTCAACCTTGATTACGTTGAGGAGGGAGAGCTCTTCGGCTGCCACAATGTTGCTGCCTCCGCCAAGGATTAGCCAGTTTTCGCCGCTGCCCCAAGCTTTGAGGCATGCGTCGATGAGCTCGTCTTTAGTTTGCGGAGTAACTAGGCTGGCCGGTGTTCCGCCAACCCGCATGGTGGTTACTTCGCGCAAAGACCGCATTAGCTAGAGGCGAACCTTGGCCTGAGCCTTGCCGAGCACGGTGGTTTCGTTGAAGACCACGCTGAGGTCGATGCGAACGATGCCGTTTTCGGTGTCGATCTCGCCAATCTTGCCGGTGACCACAACTAGAGCGCCTTCACTGACGTCGACGAAAACGGGTTTCGTGAAGCGAACGCCGTAGTCGATGACCTTGCCGGCATCGCCCACCCAGTTCGCGGCCAGCTGCACGGCAACACCCATGGTGAGCATGCCGTGGGCAAGCACTCCGGCGAGGCCAACTGACTTCGCGAAGTCGTCGCGGTAATGAATCGGGTTGAAATCGCCAGAGGCTCCGGCGTAACGAACCAGAGAGTCGCGGGTCAGTAAAAACTCTTGACTGCCGATCTCCTGGCCAACTTCGAGGCCGTTAATGTTGATGTGGGTCATTCGTCTCCCCTTACTACCAGGGTGGAGATTGCGGTTGAGACCAGCTCGTTGTTGGCGTCGAAGATTTCGGTTTCAAAGGTAACCATCGAATGACCGCCGAGTGATTTCACGCTGGCTACTCTGAGGGTTGAGGTGAGTTCATCGCCGGCAACAATCGGGCGAACGTGAACGAAACGCTGGTCGCCGTGAACCACGCGGCTGAAGTCGATATCGGCTTCAGGGTCGGCCAGTACGGTAGCCAGAGATCGCTCCTGAATCACCACGGCGAAAGTTGTTGGGGCAACCAGATCGGTGTAACCGGCCGCTTGGGCGGCGAACACGTCTAGGTTTACAGGGTTGCTAGACATGACCGCGTGGGCGAATTCACGGATTTTCTCGCGACCGACCAGATAAGGCGCGGTTGCGGGATATTTCTTGCCCTCAACATTTGGATTGACCACAACACAAGATTACTTGGCTTAGCGGTTTTGAGGGTAGGTATGTGCTGCTAGTAGCGGAGGCGGGACTCGAACCCGCGACCCCACGATTATGAGTCGTGTGCTCTAACCACCTGAGCTACCCCGCCGCAGAGCCCCGAGACAGGATTGAACTGTCGACCCCTTCCTTACCATGGAAGTGCTCTACCACTGAGCTATCGGGGCGGATTGAACGGCGCTTATGGGCGCCAGACACCAGAAGAGATTATCACTAACCGCGAGTGCTGCGCAAACTCCAGATGTTCGCAGAAAGCGCCGAACCAGGCAGTTTCAACATCGTTCCCTCGGCCACGATTTCGCCACCGCCGTGAATATTTGTGGCGTTGATCAGGTTAGGAACAGCGTCTTTCGGGATCAAAATGGCGTCGTCGGTGCCACGAGTTACACAAACCACCACGGTTTGCTTGGAATCTTCACGCGCGTAAACAATTGCTTCGGCACTGGCATAGATGAATCGCATCGAACCCTCGTTGAGTGCCGAGTTGTCCTTGCGAATCCGGGTTAGCTGCTGGTAAATCGGCAACATTGCCTGGTCGTGTTGGCGTTCATTGTTCCAAGGCATTGGGGTTCGCGACTGCTCACCGTTTAAGCCATCTAGGCCAAACTCGTCGCCCGACCAAATCACCGGAATGCCAGGGAAAGTGAACTGCATGGCCGCTGCCACCGGCTGCGCTCCAGGAATCGCAAACGATTTGAACCGAGGGATGTCGTGAGTATCGAGCGGGTTCATGTTGTGAAGTCTCACGTGCCAAGGGAAACCGGCGATGAACTGGTTGTAACTGGTAACCAGGTCAACTCCATCGGCCTGCAAATTGCCGTCGCCCGCGATGAAACCGGGATCACCTTTGGCATTCTTGTTATAGAACCAGCGCCAAACCGGTTTGGTGAAATTCGAGTAGGTCATGGCACCCTGCCAACCATCGCCCTGCACTTCGTAGGCGGCATCGCCGGTGTATTCGCCGAGCATCAAGGTGTCGGGGTTTTCCCTAACCATGGTTTTACGAATCACCTGAGCCACTTCTAAATACATGTCTTCATCGCGAGTGCGACCGGTCATATTCGCCACGTCGATGCGCCAGCCGTCCATGTGGAACGGCTTTCTTAACCAGCGGGCAACCACCGACTTTGGCCCCTGGATGAAACGCTTGCGAAGCTCTTTCGAG